>VBAY01000261.1 GCA_005883085.1 Candidatus Bathyarchaeota archaeon | reverse complement strand
AGATGTCGGCGTGAGGACGGACAGCTTCCTCTTCTCCATCGTCATTGTGGGAAGCATACTTGTCCTCGTCCTTCTCACCTTCTTCCCGTTTCTAGCGCTAGGCCCAATTCGAGAGTTCTTCCAAGGACATGCAAACGGGTTCTAGGGACAGAATCTTGGCAACAAGATTCAGCAGGATGTTGTCTGTCCGGCGACCGGCGCTGGTTTCGAGAAGGGTGTTTATTGATTCGCTGGTTCGCCTGAACCCGCTTAGACTAGTCGCTAACCCGGTAATGTTGATCGTGGAAATCACCTTCTTCATCGTAGCGGCCATGGCAATCTACCCCCCGGGATTTCCTAGGGTTGCAAGCCCCTCCCTCCAGTCATTCTACGTGGAGGTTGCCTTGATCCTCCTAATCACAGTCTGGTTCAGCACTCTGTCAGATGCACTCGCAGAGAGTCAGGCGAAGAACACTGCGAACAGCCTTCGAAGACTCGAGATGGAGGTATCTAGCAAGAAGATTCTCATCGAAGAAGGATCTAGACGGATCGTTCTGACTCCCTCAAGAGAGCTTCGCAAAGGTGACCTAATTCTTCTCGAGAAGAGTGACACGGTTCCCATTGACGCACAGGTTCTGGAGGGAATCGCGATGGTTGACGAGTCTCTCCTAACGGGAGAGTCAACTGCGGTTCGAAAGGCGCCGGGAGATGATGTGATCGGGGGCTCGCAGGTTCTCAGCGACACGCTTACGGCGAAGGTCACGGTCAACCCTGATGAGACTTTCATCAACCAGATGATTAGAATGGTGGAGTCCTCCAAGAGGCCCAAGACCCCGAACGAGCAAGCCGTAACAATTGTCCTGATAGGACTCACGGGGATTTTCACGATTCTTATCGGGGCTTTGCTAGGGGTATCTCTGGTTCTGAGTCTCGCAGCGGATCTTTCAGTCCTGATAGCGCTCTACGTCTGCCTCTTGCCTACGACGATAGGAGCACTTCTACCCTCGATAGGGCTGTCCGGTATTTCTAGGCTCTACAAGGAAAAGATCGTTGCAAAGTCCGGTCGGGCAGTCGAGACTGCTGGAGACACTGACGTTATTCTCCTCGACAAAACTGGGACCATCACGGTCGGTAACAGGCAGGCGGTCGAGTTTCTACCCTTTCCCGGATTCGCCGAGAAGGATGTGGGTGAAGCCGCCTTCCTATCCTCGTGGCATGATGATACTCCCGAGGGTAGAAGCCTGATCAGGCTAGCCTATGAGAATGGGTTTGTTCCAAAGGAAATGAACTCTCTGGACGCATCCGAGGTCTACGAGTTCAGCGCCAGCACCAGAACCAGCGGCGTCAAACTGGCTGGAGGCACTGGATTCATGTTGCCAAAGAGCGGAGGGACCGGCCGAGAGAGAGGAAGGCTCAGGAGAAAATTCGAACCCCACGTGGAAGGCGGTGTCCCAATCGGATCCGATGAGATAGAAATCATCAAAGGCGCTCCTGATGCCATCAAGAAAATTGTCAAATCTGTTCCCGCAGACTACGACAAGATCGTTCAGAACATATCCTCAGCTGGAGACACAGCTATGGCACTTTCGAGAAATCGAGAGGCGATCGGGATTGTAAGATTGAGAGACGTTCTCAAACCCGATATCAGGGAAAAGATCATGGCGGTCAAGGTGATGGGCATTAGACCGGTCATGATAACCGGTGACCAACCGCTCACCGCCAAGAGCATAGCGACGGAGGTGGGAATTGACGAGTACCAACCAGAGGCGAAACCCGAAGACAAGTATCACATCGTCAAGCGGGAACAGGCCGATA
>VBAY01000081.1 GCA_005883085.1 Candidatus Bathyarchaeota archaeon | reverse complement strand
GTCCAAACCTAATTAGTTCTCAGAAGGGACTTTGTCGCTCCGGGTGTATCTAGATGCGATTCTGGCCATTCAGTCCCGAAGTCTTCCATCGAGTCCGGGACACAAGCCGGAACAAAGCCCGACTGCCACCCTGGCTGATCACGCTCGTCGCCATCTTCTGTCTTTGGGAGGCAGTAGCTCTATCGGGCGCGGTCTCTAGCGATCAACTTCCACCCCTTCACAACGTTCTTCTCACACTAGTCCAGCTTGGAGGAACACCATTCTTCCTCGTTCGCGTCACCCAAAGCTTCGTCAACGTAGCCGCGGGAGTTTCTCTCGCCCTAGTGGTGGTCATGCCCCTAGCATTGCTAGTAGGTCTAAGAAACCAATTGGACGAGGCAATAACCCCGATCATTATGCTGGTAGGCGCGTTGCCGGACCTAGCGATACTAACTCTCCTAGTTACCGTGATCGGTCGAGGTAACGTAGCGGCAGTAGCCATCTCCGCCTTCAGCGCTTTCTTCCCGATCTACTTCACAATTAGGCAGGGAGTCAAGGAGATTCCATTAGACTACTTCCACGTTGCTTCTGTATTCAAAGCGGGGAGACTCGACACTTTCTCGAAAGTCGTGCTTCCCTCGATCTTTCCAAACTTCCTAACCGGACTAAGACTGTCCTTCGAGTTCAGCTGGAACGTCCTCCTCGCGGTGGAGATCATCGCAAGCGTCGCGGGGGTCGGAAGTTTCATCTCCAACAGTATTCAGGGGTCAGCGCACTCAATGACTTATGGCCTAGCTGCGATCATGACAGTAGGGCTTCTAACTATCCTTTTGGATCGAGCATTTTTCGACAGGCTAGAACAACGAATCAAGAGATGGCGGTAGACAACTGGATGCACGTTGAATTCTCAAACGTCACAAAGGTATACTCCGAACCCCCACAAACCGTGACCGCCCTGAACAACATCTCTTTCCAAATCCACGAGGGAGAGTTTGTCTGCATCGTTGGACCAAGCGGGTGCGGGAAATCCACTCTTCTGCGAATGATTGCAGGATTAGATCGACCATCCTCTGGGGAAATCCGCTTCAAAGGGGATCTGCTTACCGCTCCCCACCCCAAGATCAGCATGGTCTTTCAGACCTTCGCCCTACTTCCTTGGCGAACAGTCCTGGACAACGTCGCCTTTGGCCTTGAGGTCCAGAATGTTCCGAAACGCGAGAGGGAGAATACGGCTAGAGAGCTCCTCGGAATGGTGGGTCTCAAAGATAGCGAGAAACTCTATCCGAAACAGCTGTCCGGCGGAATGAAGCAACGGGTCGGAATAGCCAGAGCCCTCGCGATAGACCCAGAGGTTGTCTTAATGGACGAGGCCTTCAGCGCTATCGATGAGTTCACGGCGGAAGCTCTCAGGGAAGAGGTTGCAGAGATTCACGCTGAAACTCAGAAGACCTTCCTTCTCGTCACTCACAACCTTCCCGAAGCAATCGAACTCGCTGACAGGATCTTGGTACTCTCGGCACGTCCTGCCAGAGTCAAGAGCATAGTACCGATCGAGTTGCTTCGCCCGAGAAGCCCGACCGCCTCCGACTTCGTGAGCATTCACAAAGACATCTTTTCGTTGTTGCAATCCGAGCTGGAGGCTAGCATAATGCGACATCGGCTAAGCGGACTCAAAGAGTTTCAAGGACTGCGCGACATGGAGGATCGCTAGTCACGCAGTTCAAACTCGTAGTTCTTGGGCTGACTCTCCTAGTAGTCGGCCTAGCCGCATATGCCTCAATCCCGGCTGTCCACACGACCCCAGTGGTTAGCGAACAGAACGTTTGGGTTCAAAACGGGTTTCCGATACAGGCAGGTGCTCTAGTTGGACAGCCAAGGAACATTAGCACGTTTTCCGGTATGAACAATGAATTGCACGCAAACGTTACAGTTTTCGAGTCTGGTGCAGGCGCTTCAACTATTCATTTCGAACTCTTAGCCATGAACGACTCTCAGTCGTGCTATCCATCGTCTCACCCTCCAACTGTACTCGTGGACCAAACGGTGGGAAATAAGTCGTTCAATATTCCACTAAGGGCGGCAGGTACATACTGCTTCGTGTTCGACAACCAGGGTTCTCAACCATCGAAAACCGTTAACATTTCAGCCCGAGTCTTGGGAAGTACGGAGAAGGTCTTGATTGCCAGGGATGGAACCGCGAACACTGCCGGTCTCGGGCTAGGCGCCCTTGGTCTCGTTGTCGCTCTTTACGGGTGCTCCAGGAAGACTATCATTCCCTGGGAATGATGCTATCGGAGACGACGGATTGCCTGGTTGAGTCATGCCGGGTTCAGGCGGAGAGTAAGTCGGTAAACCCTTGGTCTGGCTAAGAGCCTGATGTCGTCTTCGATGAAGCGTAACGGCAAGAACAACGACTCCCAGAATAGTCGCAGCAGTGATCGCAGTGGCGAACGAGGGCTCAATGACGACGCGATAGCTCGCGGTTAGAACGCTATCTTTGACAATTGAGACCCATCGTGGGTTCGACGTGCTTCCGTCGTCCCATGCGGCAAAGCTCTCTGTGAGCCCGAGTTGAATGGTTGTGGATCCGATCGACACTGGAATTTGCGGTTGTATGAAAATGGTGTGGGGGCCATATCGCACCGGGAGCCTCAACTGGTTTGAAGCGTCCGAGGTCCAGTTGGCGCCGTCAATGGTGATGCTAACGCCCTGCGAGGGAGTGTTGATTTGCAAAAGAAGCCTTGGTGCGCTTGTTCGATCCACCAGAACCGAATAGGAAGTTGGGCTGGTTGTTGTCACGATAACTTTTACGAAGTTCGCCTGGTCTAAGAACGTGTTATCACTAACGCACGGAGAATTGCATGGTCCAAAGGGGGCGTCGCTAAGATCTCCGCCTGGATGGGCCTCTATTAGCCGGACGCTACCATGCCCGGCCGCAATACTCTCGTTTACTTCGTAGATTAGAATGCCTGCGCCCGGATAATCTGAGGGAAAGGGCAGGTACTGATCATACGTGCCGATCTTTGCCCTCATCTCCAATAGATAGTAGGTCAGCGAGCCATCTTTGTTGGCGGCAACAGGGATCTTAACGGATTGGTTGCCATTGGTCGGAGATTCTAAGTTCTTCAAGGTGATGTTGGCGCTTTGACCTGGTTGAACGACGTCGACTTTTGAGCTTGGAACAAAGCCTAGTTGTATCTTCGACCAGATAGAATGGTGAGATGGATACGTGCCAGGTTTAGGCTGGAATGGGTTACCAGTGTTCGGATTCCATTCTCCCAAGGCCATTATTTCCCAGTAGCCCAAAAAGTTGTTCGACGGGTCGATTTGACCGGTCAAATCATAGAGGTCGGGAAGCCCGAGGAGGTGGCCTGCCTCATGGCAGAAAACTCCTGTCGGGTCAGATTCGGCTACCACGGACGTGGAAATCTTGTATGATATCAAGGGAGCCGGATTGAAGACATAACCTGGAATGGTGAAGGAATGAATATCACTGGTTGCATGAGTCATCGCTTCATCGTTGCCTGAGTGGACTACTATTGCAAACTTGTAGCTAGCGAGGTCGACTCCTGCGTTGTATGCTGCTTGCAGCGAGTCAGATACTAGTTGACTGTCACTCGATACAGTATCTGCTCCGTAGTACGTCATTGAGTTCGTCAAATTGTACCAATTTGATGTGGCCGCTGGCGTCATGCTCGTCTGAAATGAGACGGTTCCGTACGAGTCTTCGTTGTAATAGTTGTTCAAGTTTGAGAGCATCGTTAGAATCTGCGTAGGGGAAGTACTGTTTCCTTTGTCGGTAAACTGAACCGTGATTACGATGGTTCGTTGAGGGCCATTCACCGCTGCAAGGGGTAAATGATTCGGGACGAGTCCGCTATTCGTCTCTTGATGATGAACATTCATGGCACCGGCTGAGAGGGATAGAATTATCAGTGCAAGAATCATGCTCGTTGTGGAGCGGAATTCCATCTGTCGTCCTTCGAGAAGCTATTAGTTCATCGAGCCGGTCTCCAGCGCCAAAAACAGACTGTAACCAAGTGAGTACTCTTCGAGTTTCAGAAGGATTGAAGAAACTGTTCGCCTGTGCCGTGGAACGGAAGATTCGTCTTTTGGAGAAAGCTAGGGGATCTGATCGAGTCGCGTCCTCGCGCCGCGCTCAACGTAGTCTTAAATACGGTATTGGCCGAGAAGTGGCTCTTCACATATCGAATGTTTCCGAGGGTCGTCTCATGAGTCATGGTAAAGTTGGGATCGTTGGTTACGGGGTTTACATCCCCCGAGAACGGATTGAGACTGCGAAGATTGTGAGGGAGCGAGAGAAGAAGCGGGGGAAAGAACTAGAAAAGGTTCTAGAGAAGGTTAGACATGGACTTCTTCTACGTGAAAAAGCCGTGGCGGGTCATACCGAGGACACGATGACCATCGCCACTGAGGCGGCGGAGAATGCTATACGAATGGCCGGGATCTCCCCTAGCGAAATTGGGAGCGTCACTGCTGGTTCAGAGTCTAAGCCCTACGCAGTTGGAACCATTGCGCGACACGTCGCGTCTTTTGTCGGTGTCGGGGAGAATGTATTCATTGCTGATCTTGAAGGTGCTTGCAATTCCGGAATGCAAGGGGTCGGTTTCATTGACGCTGAGATTCGAAGCGGGCGAATAAAATACGGTCTTGCGATTGGGTCGGACGTTGCTCAGGCTGAACGTGGGGACCCTCTAGAGTACTCGGCTGGTGCGGGTGCTGGAGCTTTTGTCTTAGGGAAGAGTGATCTTATCGCGAGTATCGAGGACATTGCGCCGTATTCAAGCCTCTTCATGGACTTTTGGAGACGTGAGGAATCCGCTGTTCCCAAACACTTCGGCAGGACGACTGTTGAGGCATACAAATCACATATCATCGGTGCGATCGCCAACCTGCTCCGCAAGCATCCCGATCTCTCTTTATCAGACTTTGACTGGATAACATTTCACCAGCCATCGGGGTATCTTCCGATGAAGACGTGCAACGCGCTAACACAGGACGAAATCCCATACGTTGGCGATTCATCTATCTCTGAACGGATGAGACTCACCGAGCAAGATATTGAGAAGAAGATCAAGCCCTGGCTCAGAGTGCTGGATACTGGAAATACGTATGCTGCCTCTACGATGATTTCCCTCGCCTCACTTTTCGACAAAGCAAGGCCGGGCGATCAGGTTCTGGGTGTGTCCTACGGCTCCGGAGCTTATTCAAACGCGACTTGGTTTGAGGTACAGGATGGAATCGAGGAAAAGAGAGGACGAGCTCCCACCGTGATGGACTATGTCGAACGGAAATCTGAGATCAGAATAGACACATACCATGATTTGATTCGCGAACGACTTTCAAGAATTAAGCGAAGATTAGAGATTCCGCGACTGGTCGGCGAGATTGAATCGGTCAATGGAAGTTACTTCTCGCTCTCTCTTTGCAAGGGGTGCAATAGGATCTATTATCCCGCGAGAGAGACCTGTCTGGCCTCCGACTGTCCGGGACCGATGGAGAAGAAACGCTTTCCACGATTTGCGAAGCTGAAGAACGTCGCAAAGCTTCCCTTCAAGAAGAGATGGACCTCAAACTTCGAACTCCTCGAAAAAAACAAGGTGCTGTTCGTCGACGCGGATGTCTCGGATTTGAAACCAGGGGTCCGACTGGAAGGGGTCATCAGAAGGCTCGACTACGAGGGGAAAGATGGACTCATCCTCTACGGAATCGCTTATAGGCCAGTATTCCGGGAGGCCGTCGCAGTTGTTACTAAGCCGAAGCCGATCGTTATCGCGCCAACCCAATACGCCTAGACACATACCAACTCCGCCGGGCTGGCTAAACTCATACATTCGGGCGGAACTGGCTATCAAGCTTGAAGCTTCTCGACTGCTCATTCTTCATGCTGCCCGAGTTCTCGATCGAGGAGAGGAGGCCAAAAAGGAAGGCAGGGTGGCTAAGCTGTACGCGACGGAAACTGCCTTCGAGGTGGCGCACGAGTCTCTGCAGAGGTGTACAAGGAAATGGGCCGACCTTCATGATGTTACCGGCCGCTTTTGCGTGAAGTTACGCGATACTTTAGTCGATTTCATGCTTCAGGCCAATCGTCAAAGGCCTCGTCTGTATGTCCACTGTTGAGATAGAGAATTATCGATGGAAGTGCGAGAACTTTCTAAAAGGGTATTGTCCGGGTAAAGACTGTGATGTCTGCGCGAAGATAACGAATCGGCTCCTTCTCAAAGGGCTGGTCAAGATCACTCACGCGGACGAGGTCTTGAAACCAGTTCAGACTACCCCGCCGACCAGTCAGGCCTGACTTCCTAGCAAGATTCCAGAAAGTCTCTTAGAGTAGGATGTATTTTTCAATAAACAGATACCTATCGGCTCAGTTTGCGCCTTTGATTTCGAGGTAGGTTTATACCGCAAGTTTCGCATTATAGCCTATGAGCGCCAAACTCTGTCCACTCATGCGTCCACACCTCGCTCGTGTCGTGTTAGAGGTCTCTTGAATTGGTCGACATTCATTATTTCATCTTCATAATGAACGTAGACTCTGCAGTCGCATCCGCGATCGCAGGTATAGTCGTTTTCGCTTTGACTTACGTTGGGCTCAAACTGATCTACCGAATGTGGCGAAGGAATCTCAAATGTCCACACTGCGGAGAGACCTACCACGATCATCATGTTTCTCCTCCAGCAGAGAAGGCTCTGCCCAGTGCCTTGTGGACGTAGAATCCGGTTCAGTTCTGCTAGACTGTCAGTTTTTCCAGGTCGCGTGGATAGTGTGTTATGAAGTTCATTCCGTTCTTGGTTATTACTATCGTGTCTGAATGTCGGAACCCGGCGAAGCCGGGAATGTAGAGTCCTGGTTCGCACGAGAACACCATTCCTGTCTTCATGATCGTCTTCTCGCCTGGGTCGAGCCACGGTAGCTCATGGCCATCGATTCCAATGCCGTGGCCAACGTGGTGGCGAAGAGCGCCGGTCAGACCGGCCGCCTCAACCGTCTTCCGAGCTGCGGCCTCAACCTGGGAACAGGCAACGCCCGGCTTGAATGTGCTTAGTGCGGCGTCCTGAGCTCTCAGCATGGTCTCGAAGTATTTCTTCTCTCTGCTCCCGGCTTTCCCAACGATAACCGTGCGTTCGAGCTCGCTAGTGTATCCTCCGACTTCGACACCTGCCTCAGTAACCAATACATCCCCTCTCCGGATTCTCCGCTTCGAGAAAACCGCGTGTGGCACAGCCGATCCTGGTCCGACCTGTCCCCGACAGCCCACAACTACTGGCGAAAGGCCCCACCTTAGTTGTTGGTATCTAGCTCCAAGTTTCTTCATCATTCCTG
>VBAY01000248.1 GCA_005883085.1 Candidatus Bathyarchaeota archaeon | reverse complement strand
AAACACGGAGAGCTAAGCCTCGAACAGCTAGCCGAGGCGCAACACGGAATGGCGCATCTGATGAAAGAGATCGGAGAAAGATATCACGTCCTCTACTATGCCGCGAAAACGCTCAACTGGCGGCTGGCACAGTACCAGCTCAACCAGGTCATCGCCCTCTTCCGAATCGGCGCCACTCTCAGGCCAAAGTTCACCGAGGACCTGAACGGTTTCGTCAAAACACACTTTCATCCCATGACCGAAGCCATTCGTGCACAAGACTGGAAGAGGTTTGAAGAGGCCTTCAAGAAAGGGGTACAAGGCAGTGATCAATTTCACGAAAAATACGGATACGGCTTCATCCATTTCGTCTTGCCAAAGAATCCGCCCGAGATGTACGAACTGAACCCTGACGAGTAATCGACTGCTCGGCTGGGAAATCCGCCTACTGTCTAGCTGATTCTAGTTTCTCTCTCGCGGGCTGGAGGGCTAGCCGGCTGCTACAGCGACATGAATGAGCCTAGTCTTGGATTCTCTTCTGACGCATCTCCGTCTCAAGTTCCTCGCCCTCGAACGAACACTCATCGTTTCCCTAGAAGCTGATAATGATCAAAGGGCCCTAATATATCGAACTGATAGAGGGATGATTTGTTTTCGAATTTTTTCTAGCTTATCCGGCAAAGGGGGCATCTGATTTTTCCAGTTAGCCTAGAAGGGAGAATGGTTCATGCGAGCGCTTTTTCGATCTCGTCGACTACGGAACTTAGTCTGACAGTTTTTTCTTGTCCTGTTTTCATGTCCTTCAGACGGACGCTTACTTCCTTTATCTCTCTAGGGCCCAAGACGAGAGATATTCTTACTTTCAATGCGTCAGCGTACTCTAGCTGTTTGCTGAGAGGGCGTTGCTTGAGGTCGTAGTCGGCCCTGATGCCTTGGTTTCGGAGTTGCTGCGCGATTTTCACGGCCTCATTCCATACAGTTTCGTTGACTGTGGCGACGAAGACCTGTGGGTTTTGTTGGATGTCAGGGAAAAGGTCTTTCCGCTCCAGCGACAACATGAGTCGTTCGTAGCCGCCTGCTACTCCTGTTGCTGGCATGTCTCGTTTTCCGTAAATCTTGCATAGCTTGTCGAAGCGGCCGCCTCCGAGGACCGCACCTACATCTTCTCCCTCGCTGTCGTATGCCTCGAACACCGTTCCGTCGTAGTAGCTTATTCCCCGTACGATTCCGAGATCGATCTTGATCCTGTTTTTCTTTCCGAGGGATTCTACGCGGTCGATTGTCCTCGAGAGTTCTTTGAAGCCCTGGTGGATCATGTCGCCTTTGGGCAGTTTGCTTTCTAGTTCCTCGAGTACCTTGTCTGGGTCTCCGCCCATATCGGCGAAACCCAGGATTCGCTTGACCTTGTCCTTCGATAGGCCTGCCCGGGTGAATTCTCTCTCGGCCTGTTCAGAGCCGATTTTTCCCATCTTATCGATTATCCTGATCATGTGATCGAGCTCATTCTGGGACTGGATTCCCAGACCCCGCAGGAAACCTTCGATCAGTTTTCGGTTACTGATTTTGACTAGGTGGTCTTTGAGGCCGACTGATTCGAGGATATCAGAGCTCAATGCTATGATCTCTGCGTCGGCCGAGGGATCTGCGACTCCATAGATTTCAGCGTCCCACTGTGTGAAGTACCGGTAGCGGGCGAACTGGGGCTCGTCGTATCGCCAGACTCCGCCGATGGATGATATCTTGATCGGTTCGGGGAGGTCGAACCTGTTCGCGATCATCCGGGTCATTCCGACTGTGAGGTCGAATCGTAGTCCGAGGTTTCGTTCTGCTTTGTCTTTGAACCAGTATATTTCGTCCCTGATTGTGGGGCCTGACTTTGCCTCTAGGGTTTCCAGGCTTTCTACGGGGCTGGGCTCGAGCATCTGGAATCCGTAGTTCCAGAGGACTTGTCGTATCTTGTCGGTGAGCCAGATTCTGCGTGCCATCTCTTCAGGGTCAATGTCTTTCATGCCTCGTGGAAGGGTGAATTGTGCTTCTGACAAGATACTTGCTTCTCCTTTTTCGGAGTTACTTTGCTTCGAAG
>VBAY01000247.1 GCA_005883085.1 Candidatus Bathyarchaeota archaeon | reverse complement strand
CACGCGGTGTAGTTGTAAGCGTCGGCGGACAGACTGCAAACAATCTCGTCAAAGGACTGTCCGAGCACGCTACGATTCTGGGCACCACTCCCGACAGCATTGACACCGCAGAGGACCGCTCAAGATTCGGCCAGCTGCTCGACCAACTGAAAATTGAACAACCGAAATGGGACAAGCTCAGATCTCTCGAGGACGCCAGACGATTTTCCAAAGAAATAGGATACCCCGTCCTCATCCGTCCGTCCTATGTTCTCTCAGGCTCGGCCATGAACGTCGCTTTCAACGAGGCGCAACTTACTGGCTATATTCGAGAAGCGGCACGTGTTTCTCGGAAGAATCCCGTTGTCATCTCGAAGTTTCTGACGGGGGCGAAAGAGGTTGAAGTTGACGGAGTTTGCGATGGCTCAAGAGTCTTCATCGGTGCAATTATCGAGCATGTGGAAAATGCCGGGGTCCACTCGGGCGACGCGACAATGACCATACCGACCCTCTCAATAACCGGAACGGTAAGAAGAAAGATGCTATCCTATTCGAGAAGGATCGCTAGAAGCCTCAAGATCCGCGGACCGTTCAACATCCAATTCCTCGTCAAGAATGGGCAGGCTCTGGTTATCGAGTGTAACCTTCGAGCCTCCCGAAGTATGCCATTCGTATCCAAGACAATTGGAACCAATCTGATGGATCTGGCTGCGGAGGCCATAACTAACGGCAGCATAAAGCAGGGCGAGGGAATTCACAGAAGAATCGGAGTGAAAGCACCTCAATTCTCCTTCACAAGATTGGACAAGGCAGACCCTGTGACAGGGGTCGAAATGGTGTCGACCGGAGAAGTGGCTTGTTTCGGTGAAACTTTCCAAGAAGCCTTCATCAACGCCTTGATTGCGAGCAACTTCTACATTCCAAAGAAGGACGACGCCATTCTCATCTCGATGGGTGAAACGAGAAAAGGAATACTCCCGTATGCTAGAATGCTAGCGCGAGCAGGCTACAGGATATTCGCGACACAGCATACGGCGGAAGAGTTTTCGAAGAACGGAATCGAATGCAGGATACTGTACAAGGTAAGCGAGAAGAAGAAACCGAACATAATGGATTACCTCCAAAGCAGAGAGGTTCGACTCGTAATCAATATTCCAAGCCACGAAGGGGACCCCTCATCTCATCGAATTCTGAAAGACGAATATCTCATCAGAAGAAAGGCGGCCGAATTTGGGATTCCGATCGTGACCAATCTCGAATTGGCCAGAGCACTGACTAAAGTACTCGTCCGCCATAATGCTCGCTTACAATCGAGGACTCAATCCAGGACAGAGACTTTCGTAACTTCTAGTATCGGGCCCGTCCCCGTCTCCATTCCT
Source organism: Candidatus Bathyarchaeota archaeon (assembly GCA_005883085.1). Classification (GTDB taxonomy): domain Archaea; phylum Thermoproteota; class Bathyarchaeia; order 40CM-2-53-6; family 40CM-2-53-6; genus 40CM-2-53-6. The sequence continues at coordinate 675 of VBAY01000247.1, read as the reverse complement.
CAGACAAACTAGGATTCACTTTCCATCGTGAAGGTATCCTCCGTTGCTATCGTGAGCCCGGCCTAGAAAATCTCCTCCGACGATTCCGACCACTGTCAATGAGAGGGCGAACCCGGGACCGGAAACAACTCGTTCTTCCACGCCAGGTCTTACCGGTACCTTTATGGAATTGCGGGCTCCAAATTGAGGAAGGAGATCATAGCATGAAACCCCAACCCATCATTCCGTTGCGGGTGTATGACGACATGGAAGCCGCCCAGCGGTTCCTCGTGGACGTCTTCGGATTCAAGCAAGGTCAACTCATTCGAGATTCCAGCGGTCGGCCATTCCACGCCGAAGTACACACTGGCGACTCCGTAATCTGGATCCACCGCGTCGACCCCGAACACAGGCTGGTCTCGGCCCGGTCCCTGCCCGCGCAACCAGGCGGTCTCGTTGTCTTCGTCGATGATGTGGACGCTCACTATCATCATGCTAGAGGCGCCGGAGCCACTATCGATTCTCCGCCGACGGACCAACCGTACGGCCACGGGAGTATTCGACCCGGGACCCGGAGGGGAACCTCTGGTACTTCGCGACGCGACGTTAAAACGGTCTCTCTGACCTGACCTCCACGTGGACTTAGTTGATCTGCTCGCCGGTTCCTCGAGATTGCCTGACTGAAGCGACTGAGGG
>VBAY01000080.1 GCA_005883085.1 Candidatus Bathyarchaeota archaeon | reverse complement strand
ATCAGCGGTCTACCGGAAACTACACTTTGGGATCAGCTTCGGTAGAACGCCCAGTTCGAGACTCGCGGCACCACAATTAGGCGCGTCAGCCATTGTGGAACCTTCGGACAGCCCTTGCCGACAGGCAATATTGTTCAGACCGCCGGCTTCACAAAACAAGTCTAAACGATCTCAATGAAGTCTCTTCAGCATCCTTCACGCTCATCAGCAACTGCTCGAAGACCCGAGGCGGTCACCCATCAATGGAGGCTCGACCGTTCCTGACCAGAAGTTTGTTGAAGAGGAGGAACTCGGACGCTGTGTCACTCTCTGGAGGCTTGTCAGTAGTATCCGGATGATCAGTAACACTCATATGCTCACCGTTTCGCGTCTAATCTCGAAAAGATCTTGACACAACCACCTACTACTGCTCCGGCAAAGAAAATGCTGTCTAGGAACATGATCTTAGCTATCGTTGTTATTGTCATTCTGGCAATAGGCGTCGGTGCAGCCGTTGTCCTTCTACGCCCTGCAGCTACACCCACGATAACTCTCTGGTACAACAGCACAGGCCATTATGGAGATACTGAGCCTGCTGTTGCCCAACTGGTCAAAGCACAGATAGAAGCGACGGGCAAGGTGACGGTCAATTTGCAGTCAGAGGACTGGGCGTCTTACAGAGCAGATCTTGCCAAGGGTAACCTTCCCATGTTTCTCCTAGGATGGTACCCGGACTACTTCGACACCGACGATTACATCTCGCCCTTCTACTCGACGTCCGGTGCTCAAAGTCAAGGATCGTTCTACTCGAACGCGACGGTGGACAAGTGGGTAACCAACGAAAGCACAACAGTCGACACAACGATCCGCAACTCCTACTTCCAGAAGCTTCAGAACCAGTCTGCGACAGATGTGCCATACATTCCACTATGGATGACTAATGCTCACGTGGTCTACGACTCGGATATCTCAGGAGTCTTTCTGCACCCAGTTGTCTTCAAATATTTCATAATGAACAAGCCTGGGTTCGATCACATCACGGTCGGAACAACCGACTCTCCAACATCATTCGATCCTGCTCTGGCGTACGACTACTTCTCCGGAGAAATCATCAACCAGGTCTTTGACACACTCCTGGTCTACAGCCCCACCAACGGAACATTGCTGCCTGGACTAGCCACACAAGTACCCTCGGTGACTAACGGCGGTATAGGCACCGACACTAATGGAAATCAAACGTACACGTTTGATCTGAGACCAGGGTTGAAATTCACGGATGGCAGCTCGCTGAACGCTACGACTGTGAAAAACGCCATTCAGCGCGTGATACGACTCAACCTCGCTGGCAGCGCCGAATTCCTATTAGAGCAGGTGGCCCAGTTAGGAAGGACCCCGACCATCGACACACCAAATTGTCCAGGACCATGCACGAGAATCGTGTTCCACCTGAACCAACCAGTTGGATTGTTCAACGAGATCATGTCCTTCTCTGTCGCCGCCCCGGTACCCTGGTGGTACAACCAAACAGGGGCTCAGCAGGACCTTGTGAACAATGTGGTGAAGGTTACGGGTGAAGGACCCTACCAGCTGACCTCGCTTACACCAAACCAGCAATACGTCCTCACAAAGAACAGCGGCTACTACAATTCCGGACTCTATGCATCTTTCGGGATTCCCACCATCCCCATCTTGAACAAGATCATCATCAACCGGTACAGTGACTCCTCATCGTTGAAGCTGGCAATTCAGACTCACCAGATCAACATGGCATACCGAACGTTGAATCCGACTGACTTGAGCAGCCTCCAGGGATCGGCTGCCTCTCTAAACCTCAGGGTGGATATCGGCACGAGCCCACAGATCCGCTTCCTAGTGTTCAACGTCAAGACGGTTCCATTCAACGACCCGAACGTCAGACGTGCGATAGCCTACGCTGTCGACCGGAACAGCATCGTCACTAACGTCTTCCACGGATTCGCGGTAACCCTGTACTCAATGGTTCCGCCTGGGTTCTTCGGACCCGACTATTCGAAGCCTGTATTCCAGACAATCTATGGCTCTTTACCAGACATAGCTAAGGCGACAAGTCTTCTATCAAATGCAAAGCTCGCGATTGGCTTCTATCTTTTTCAGGCGAACGAGATAGAAAGACCCTGGACATAGCAGAATCTCTATCAACTCCCCTTTTCTTTTCTAGTACCGAATTTAACTTTTCACGGTAGGTGGGCTTTAGATGCCCAAACAAGGCTCCCTTTTAGCCTACACCGTTTCACGACTAATCCTTGCCCTCCCAACTCTACTGATACTGCTGACAGTACTCTTCTTAGTTCTGAGAATACTCCCTGGAGATCCTGTTAGCGCCTTGGAGGCCGGGCGTCATAGGTCCATCAGGGATATTGCAGCAGACAAGGCCCGCTTGGGGCTTGACCAGCCTTGGTGGATACAGTACCCAGTCTATCTCGGCCAGGTTTTCTCCGGAAACTTCGGCGTCTCTCTTGGCTCCCTGTACCTAGGACAGCCTGTCCTCGGCGTGATTGCTCAAAAACTCCCAGCAACGATCGAGCTGGCAATCGGAGGGATGATAGTCGCTACCATTATGGGAGTTGGGACCGGAGTTCTAGGTGGAGCAAATCGGGACAAGCTTCCAGATGTCATAGTTCGTCTCTATGGAGGCATAATCTGGGTTATCCCTGTCTTCTGGCTTGGCCTGATGTTGCAGCTTGTGTTTGCAGTAGGACTCCACTGGTTTCCCCCTAATCTTCGATACGCAGCCGACCCCGTGATCTATCCTCCCCCGACACATATCACGGGGCTCTACACGTTGGACTCTCTTCTAGAGGGGAGTCTGGACAAGTTTGCTATCTCCATCGATCATCTGTTTCTTCCTTCTCTTACCTTAGGATTAGTGGTCAGCGGATTCTTTACAAGGACAGTAAGGGCTAATCTTCTTCGCACGATAAACTCTGACTATGTAGAAGCAGCGAGGGCACGCGGTGTCCCTGAACCGTTCATTGTATTGCGCTACGCTTTCAGGAATGCGCTCATTCCTATCGTGACAATTCTTGGTTTGCAGTTCGCCATTCTCTTTGCAGGCGCCGTTCTCACAGAGAAGACGTTTTCTTGGGACGGAATGGGGACGTTGCTTCTCAACTCGATCGATAGTCGAGATTATGCGATGATCCAGGGCACGGTCGTCGTTTACGCCTTTATCATCGTGATCATCTCGGTGATCATCGACGTGATCAACGGTCTTATAGATCCCAGAGTCAGGTACTAGATTTTGACTGAGGCCGCCGCTCAGCAACAGACCGAGCAGCCGTTGGAGCGGTCGAGTTCGTCAGTGGGGCGGCTCCTTGATCTGCTTATCCAGCAACGGCGAAGCCTTGCCGGCGCAATGTTTTGGATCGGGGTTGTAGTTTTCTTTTCTTTCATATTCATAGGCCTCGCTGCCCCCCTCATAGCCCCGTATAATCCACAAAGCATCTTCTTGACCCCTCCGAGCCAGCCTCCCACTCTTCAGCATCTGATGGGAACGGATGACCTCGGCCGGGACATATTCAGCCGTGTACTCTGGGGGACGCGAAGCTCGCTGGAAATTGTGGCGATAGGGTCGGTTCTCGCGCTCATTGTCGGTTTCCCGGTAGGTCTCTTCTCGGGCTACGTGGGAGGCTGGATCGATCGCGGACTGGTTCTGGTCATGGACTCAGTCTATGCGTTTCCTGGTTTGCTTTTGGCGGCGATAGTCGCATTGTTCTTGGGCAAGGGGGTGTTCAATATCGGGATCGCTATCACAGTCATTTACGTGCCCACATACTTTCGAGTGACGAGGAACCACACAATCTCTGTTAGAGAGGAGACCTTTGTCGAGGCGGCAAGAGCGTTAGGAGCGAACAGTATGACCATCCTCTGGTCATATATCGCGTATCAAGTGCTCATTTCCATACCCGTTGTTTTCTCTCTGAGTGCCGCAGACGCGATTCTAACGGCCGCGGGCTTGAGCTTTCTCGGCCTCGGGTTGGAACGACCGGCCCCGGACTGGGGTCTTGATCTAAGTGACGCTCAGAAGTTCCTATCTTCAGGGGCATGGTGGTCCTCTGTTTTTCCAGGGGTAATGATCATAATTTTCACTGTCGGGATCGCCTTCCTAGGTGAAGGACTCAGCGATATTGCGAATCCGCTTCTCAGGAAGGAACGAGCATGACGGGGCCGCTGCTGCGAGTTCAGGATCTATACGTCCATTACTCGACCCGTCGTGGATACGTAAGAGCGCTGGAAGGTATCACACTAGATGTGTATCCCTCTGAAACCCTCGGGATCGTCGGAGAGACTGGGTGTGGCAAGTCAACGCTGGGCAAGGCGATTCTCGGGATTCTTCCCCCACGGACCCGTGTTAGCGGACAGATTCTCTTGGCCGGTGTTGAACTCACCAAGCTGAGGCGGGAGGAGTATCGCATGATCAGGGGAAAGGATATCGCACTCATATTTCAGGACCCGATGACCCGTCTGAACCCGCTGATGACCATCGAGGATCACTTCATTGAGGAGATCCAGTCACATGAAAATGTCTCGAAGAATATGGCTCGTGAGAGGGCAAGGGAGGCACTCGTCTCAATGGGAATCCACGAGTCTCGAATCAAGAACTATCCACACGAGTTCTCTGGCGGTATGCGCCAGAGGATCATGATCGCCATGGCGTTGGTTCTAAAGCCTTCCCTGCTCATAGCTGACGAGCCAACGACGTCGCTGGATGTGATCGTCGAATCGCAGATCCTTGAGGTCTTCCACGACCTGAAAAGGGGGTACAAGATGTCGCTGTTGCTGATAACTCACAACATGGGGACCGTGGCAGAAGTCTGCGACCGAGTCGCTGTTCTGTATGCCGGACGGCTTGTCGAGATAGGCTCCGTTAAACAGGTGTTTCACAAGCCTCTGCACCCTTACACGCAGGGCTTGCTCGCGTCGATTATTCACCTGGAGACCAAGGAGTTGCACTCGATCGAGGGGAGTCCGCCGGATTTGATCTCGCCCCCTGAAGGCTGCCATTTTCATCCACGGTGTCAGTTCGCACAGCCGATCTGTGTTGAGAAGGATCCGCCTCTAGAGGAGTTTGAGCCAGGTCACTTTGCCGCTTGCCACTTCGGAGACAAGTTCCTCTGAAAGCTTCGACAGAGTCATTAGAACGTAGGATGGAGGATGAGATTCTACAGCTTAGTGATGTCACTGTCCACTTCCCTGTGAAGATGTCGCTTGCGCAGCGTCTCTTTTCGCAAAAGTCTGTCGTTCATGCTGTCGATAGGGTCTCCTTCAGTCTCCGGTCAGGAGAGATTATGGGGCTCGTCGGTGAGAGCGGTTGCGGGAAGACGACCGTCGGAAAAACCAGCGTTAGACTAATCGAGCCCACGTCAGGAAGGATATTTTTCGCGGGCCATGATATCACTCACACTCGTGGGGAGCAGCTCCGCCGTTTGAGAAAGAAAATGCAGATCGTGTTCCAGGATCCACATGCCTCACTCAACCCGGCGATGACGATCGGCGAGGCGATCCTTCATCCTCTCTCAATCCATCGCTTGGAACTTGGTTCTCTGGAATTAGGCCGGGACACGTTCGAGCAGTGGGCCGTGAAGAAGGTGTTGAGTACGATGACCGAGGTCGGTCTTACTCCTGCGAAACATCTCTACTACAAGTATCCGGGTGATCTGAGCGGTGGGCAGAAGCAGCGGGCTGTGATTGCTCGCGCAATAATTACCGAGCCCAAGCTCCTGGTAGTGGATGAGGGTGTTTCCATGCTTGACATGTCAGTCAGAGCGAAGATTCTCCAGCTGATGCTTGATCTGAAACGCCGGCACGGTCTAACCTATCTCTTCATTACTCACGATCTTGCGACTGCCAAGTTCATCTGTGATCGGATCGCCATCATGTATCTGGGACGCATTGTCGAGATCGGTCTTGCACGAAAGATCTACGCTGATCCGAAACATCCTTACACCAAAGCACTACTCCAAGCAATTCCGATTCCCGACCCCGACAAGAGACACAATAAGGTACTGCCGCGTGGTGAAGTGCCCGATGCCGTTCATCCCCCAGCTGGGTGTCGATTCCACCCTAGATGTCCAGCTGTTCTCGCAACTTGTGGCTGGGAGGGTCGCGACTTTGTTGATTTTCTGGATGAGCACCTGTCCGACCCGAACAGAGCGGGTGATGATGAAAGTATTCTAGGGCCTATCGAGGGCTGGCGTGCAGACGGCCTTGTCGCCACCCTAAAAGCCAACCCGGTGAACGTTGAGAAAGTAGTTGAAAGGGTCAAGGCTGTTCTCGCGGAGGCCCCTATCGCAATGACTCAGGCTATCGAATCTGTATCAGGACGGAATAGAACCGTGACCGTCCGCTTCCGTTCGCCGGACCAGTTGCTCCAGACAAATGTTCAGGACAGGCTTGTAGAATGCTTACTCTACCAATAGCGAACGTTGACGGTCTCAGTTGCACTCTCTCGTTGTGGGGACCCACATCGACAAGGCAAGAAACACGAGGACCCCGGGCCTTAACAGGCGCTCGCCGCGAGAGGCAAAGTGAAATATCGAGATCGAAAGCCTCCTCTCGTCCGGTAAATACGCAATGTCGTCTCAATTCAGTTCTGGAGAAATCCTTTCCATCATTGTTGCCTGGGTAGTGCTCTCTGTCGCAATCACTTACCAAAAGCTTGTTGGTCTACTGACAGGAGCAGGCAGTCTTGATGTTGTGATAGCCGGTTTCGTGGCTACCGCGACTGGATTTATCCTCCACGAAATGGGACACAAGTTTGTCGCGATACGACGAGGATATCTCGCCCATTTCCGTCTCTGGATTTGGGGACTTGGGCTCCTGCTTAACGTGGGACTCGGATCCTTCAACATGCTGCCAGTCCCTCCCCTAGACGGCTCGAAGATCTTCCGGAAGAGCGTCCCAGTCGCACTTGCAATAGCCCTTCCATTGTGGGCGATGTTCATAACCTTCAACTTCATCACATAGAAGAGAATCGGCACTCGCTGCAAAGCCTGCCTCATTCTATTGGGTTGTCTTTTCCGCCGTCTGAAGCGCTTCAATAGCTTGACGAACTTCTTCTACTGATGCGCCATCTTCGAGTGTCGAAAGATCTCCAATCGAGCCTCCGGCGGCGACCGCTTTGATGACTCGTCGCATGATTTTGCCGCTCCTCGTTTTTGGGAGAAGCCGAGCGAAATAGATGGATTCAGGGGTCGCGATAGGACCTATCATCCTCCGGACATGTTGCTTCAATTCCTCAGAGAGATGATTGGAGGGGTTAGCCACTTTTCTTAACGTCACAAAGGCAACGATAGATTCGCCTTTCACCGGATCGGGTTTGCCTGCGACTGCAGCCTCTGCCACCGATGGATGGCTGACAAGCGCGTCCT
>VBAY01000079.1 GCA_005883085.1 Candidatus Bathyarchaeota archaeon | reverse complement strand
ACCGAGCCGAGGACTTGGCGAGATCATGATCCCGCCAGTTTCAGTCTGCCACCAGGTATCCACTATGGGACATCTACCCTGTCCGATCACGTCAAAGTACCATTGCCAGGCAGCAGGGTTGATCGGTTCACCTACCGTTCCTAGCAAGCGCAAGCTATCAAGATCGTGTTGCCTGGGGAGATTGTCTCCGTGCCGCATCAGTGAACGGATCGCCGTTGGCGCGGTATAGAGGATCGTAACGCCATAACGTTCGACTATCTCCCACCATCTATCTGGTTCCGGATAATCCAGCGCTCCCTCGTACATCACTGAGGTGAGGCCGTGCATCAAAGGGGCAAACACAACGTACGTGTGTCCTGTGACCCATCCTATGTCTGCAGTGCACCAGTAAACATCTTCATCCTTCGCATCGAACACCCATTCCTGGGTTGCATAGGCGAACACCAGATAGCCGCCTGTCCCATGAGCAACGCCTTTCGGTTTACCCGTTGTCCCTGACGTATAGAGAATGTAGAGAAGATGAGTAGACTCAACAGGCACGGGCGCGATGTAGCTGGAGGTCTTCGCCATCAGATCGTGCCACCAATAATCCCGACCCTCAATCATTGGCACGACATGTCCTGTCCGCCGAAAAACCAGAACATGCTTCACACTAGGAGACTCTTTTACAGCATCGTCGACAACGGTCTTTAGTTCCAAGACCTTTCCTCGGCGATAGCCACCGTCAGCGGTCACGACGACTTTCGCCTCGCAATCTTGGCTACGTTCCGCTAGCGCTTTCGCACTGAACCCTGAAAAGACTACAGTGAAAGGCAGTCCCAGTCGCGCACAAGCCAGCATTGTAATCGGGAACTCGGGGACCAGGGGCATGTAGATCGCTACAGTGTCGCCCTTCCGGAGACCAAGGTTATGGAGAACAACGGCGAGCGTGTTCACCTCGCGATGGAGCTCTCCGTAGGTAATTGTCCGACGTTCTCCGTTTTCACCCTCCCAGAGATATGCCGCTTTGTTCTTGCGCCAAGATTTCACATGCTTGTCCACAGCATTCTCTGATGCGTTCAACAATCCTCCGACAAACCATTGGGCAAAGGGCGAGTCC
>VBAY01000240.1 GCA_005883085.1 Candidatus Bathyarchaeota archaeon | reverse complement strand
TCGTAGACCTGGGACATACTGCGACTGGCTCTCCTTCCCGATTACTCCTTCAAAACCACGGTTTGTCGCCTCTTTGAAGAAACGGCTTCCTTCCGCTCCAACGTGTTCTCCATAGAGGAGGTACGGGCCTTCCTCAACGATTGATTTGAGCCGCGTCTTTCTTTCGACAAGCGGCCGGCTGATTACGTCTTGGCCGTCAATGTGTAAAAGATCGAAGGCGACGTATGTGACAGGTGTCGTCTTGGCCAGTACGCTCACGCGTTTCGGGTCGTCTACTCCAAACCGGGCTTGGAGCCTCCCAAAGTTGGGGGCGCCATTTTCTCCAAGGACGACGACTTCGCCATCTATGATCGCCGTCCTCGCTCGGAGGTTGCCCTTAATCTTTTGGAGCTCCGGATACGAGCCGGTCGCATCTCTCAGATTTCTATTCTGAAGCTCTAGCTTTCTCTCGCGGAGGAATAGTAAGGCTCTGAGCCCATCCCACTTCGGCTCGAAAAAATAGTTCTCATCATCAAACGCCTTACCGGTTTTGGCAAGCATAGGACGGATAGGACGTTCGTCAAAAAGCGTCAACGCCTCTCGTGTGTCTTGATGCTCGCCCGGAGAGCCTCCATGAGATTCTTCGTTGGCCTGATCTCAGGAACGCGTAATTCGACAACTTCTTCCTGCCCCTTCATTTTGGCCTCAACCAGCTTCATCAGAGACTCCTGATACGTGTCCCTGTACTCTTTGAAGGCGAAAGGTTTCTTCATTATCTTGATCAATTGACCAGCAAGCTCTAGTTCCTCCTTCTCCACCTCCGGTGCTTTCTTCAACTCCGGCAGATCCTTGGGAGATCGGATTTCATCCGCGTAATGAAGCGTCTCCATCAGAATCGCGCCCTCATACGGCCTCAACGCGACAAGGTGTTCCTTCTCGTGCATGACCACTCGTCCAACCGCGACCTTCCCCTCTTGTTCCAAGGCCTCGAGCATCAGAAAATACGGTTTCTCACCGTTCTCATCCGGGACGAGATAGTAGCTCGAATCAAAATAGATTGGATCTAGTTTGTCTGCGTCGACGAACTGGAAGATCTCGACGAGCCGTCCTGATCGAATCTCAAGCCTCTCAAGTTCCTTTTGAGTAATGGTAACATATTTTCCCTTTTGGACCTCGAATCCGCGGACCACGTCTTGCCAGGGAACCTCCTTGCCGTCCTTTGGACATACTCGCTTGAATGTGAGTGGGCTCTTGTCTCGAGGACACATAAGACGAAGCCCTGTCTTGTGCTCGGATATCGCCCCATACGTCTTAACAGGAATACTTACTAGTCCAAAGCTGATCGCGCCTTTCCATATCGCTCTAGGTGGCAAAGTGTCCGTCCCAGTCTTTTAGAACAAACCCTAATCCTAGTCTCGTCGGATAATAGGGTTACCAGGCGACAGTTAATGGTATCGCGGTAGCCTCCTCAGCGCAAGGGAAGAGCTCTGAAGAAGATCGAGGAGATAGTTGAGATCGATGGGCGGAAGCTCACGCTCTCCAACCTCGACAAGCCTATGTGGACTAAAGAAGGAATCACGAAATCGGATGTCATCCAATACTATCTGTCGGTGGCGCCAAAGATGATCCCTCTAATCCGGAACCGGCCCTTGATGCTGAACCGATATCCACACGGCGTCCCTGGAAAATCGTTCGTCCAAAAAGACTGGCCTCATCATCCTGACTGGGTGAGAACTGCACCGGTAAGATCTGAGAGCCTGAACAAAACCGCTCGGCACGTTGTGTGTGATGACAAGGCAACATTGGTCTGGTTGGCGAACATGGCTTGTATCGAGATTAACCAGTTTCTCGCCTCCGCGCCGAACGTCGAGTTGCACGATATGGTACTGGTGGACTTGGATCCA
>VBAY01000078.1 GCA_005883085.1 Candidatus Bathyarchaeota archaeon | reverse complement strand
CGGGCTCGCAGGAAGTTAGCGCTGATAGAATAGCGAGCGAGCTCAAGGGTAACACGTTAAGGGTATACTGGTTCGTGATGAACGCCTCGAACCAGACGGTCGGTGTTCGAGAGGCTCAGAGAGCCTTGAACTTCTCAAGCCCTACTCTAGCTCTCTACCATTTGGACAAGCTTCGAGATCTCGGTCTCGTCTCTCGGGACGCTGGAGGGTACAAGCTGATCAAAGAGGTGAAGGTGGACGTTCTCAAGCAGTTCATGAAGCTCCCAGGCCAGTTCTTCGTGCCCAGATTCTCCCTCTACGCAGTCCTATTCACAGTCCTACCATCTATTATGCCCTAAACCTCGTCACAGTCGATTTCTTCGCGTTTTTCGGCCTGCTCTTCGGCGGGCTGGGCTCAGCAATATTCTGGTTTGAAACCATCAAGACTTGGAGACAGCGACCCTAGAAATCATCAAAATCTAGAACAGGTGTTCAAAATCGTTGAGTTAATTGGCAGAGTGACCCTAACGTAGGAGGAATAGACTGATGGACCTAGCAACCAGAAAGATGGTCTACTATGGCCTGGTAGGTCTACTCATAGCAGGGTCAACAATAGCCCTCTTCCAAGCTTCACCGGTCCAGTTCCTTCCCAAAGACGGAACTCTTTCGATATACTTGGCGGATATACAACCAGATATCCAAGGAAATCAAGTGATCTCTTTTGGTCCTCTACTGTCTCCAATCTCACAAACTCCCCAAGGACTCCTTAGCCTAAATGTCACAATAGATTCAGTGACAATCCATAGCAACGGCGACTTGAATGATGCTGGTATGACTACGAATACCAAGTTCACGTTTGACGTAATGAAACCATTCGATGTGTCACCACTAATCTCCAACGCCAAGGTCCCAGTTGAGAACGTAACAATGGTTAGCTTGCATGTCGGTAGCGCTACAGCAGCCGTCAAAGGGCTTGCTGGACTCCAACCCGTAAAAGTTCCAAGTGAAGAACTAAAGATTCCCGTGAGCCCCGCAGTTCACGTAAAAGCTCAGATGACTTCGAGCATAGTGATTTCCGGCACTGCTCACATTGTGTTCCAGGGCAACGGCAGCATAATCTTGACACCTGTCCTTCATGTCGAAAAGACCACTGAACCCCAATAGCGAATCCTTCCGCTCACAATTGGTAGCGGGGGGTGGATTTTCGGGTCCCACACGGGCCCTTCGAACCACCGCTCGAGGATCGAATTCGCATCGATCAATCTCAGGGTTATGAGCCCTGCGGGTTAAACCTGGGAAGGCTTCTCCTCAACGGAGAATCTACCCCACCCCGCTACAAGAACGAAGCCGCCTCTGGCGAGTTTTAAAAGGTTTGACCGGAAGAAACTCTGGTCAACATCGTTGCTCCGAAACATTTAGGCCGCCCTCGGAATCAACACTAGCGATTCGAGTGTCTGTTTGGTGGCCAAGTTGTGTTTTTCAGGAGATCTAGGCAAACTGATTCCATATCTACAAGCTGGCTTCGTCAAGTGTCTATGCGCTCTAGGTGGTGGAAGATATTCTCCCAAACGAATAGTTCGACCGTCAAGTTTTCGGATTCTAATCGTTCTTGGAAAACGAAGTTTGCATCTTCTGCATCTGAACCCTTGACCCTTACCCATAGATTCACACCGGGCTCCACACTTTGAGCAAGGCGGGTTCTCCCATCGAATCGCATCGACTAATCTTGTCACTTTGAGCCTTTCAATATTCAAGGTCAATTCTCCAAGTGGCCGAGGACGGATTCCGCCTGAAACGGCGACCGAGTCTCCAGGGATGAGTTGAAGGGCTATGTCACGAACATCTCCTGTTGTACTGTACGCAGCGCAGTCAATCGTGCCGGTCTCGTCAATTGTTCCAAAGATTACGTGGCCGCCGCGAATCCTTCGGGGGGCATCGCCGACCTTGCCGGCAATGATTGCGGATTGGTAAGGTCGAAGTGCCTGAACTGTTCTGGGACAGTTCAGATGTGCGTCAGTTCCCTGGTTTGTCTTGAAGATCATCACCCTCTCGATTGGTTCGCCAACATCAACTTGGTTGAACGCTTCAGTAAGGACAACAGGATTCTCGCCCCGGATTCCAAACAAGACTGGATCGGGACCATGGGGGCAAATGAGTATTCGGCCTGTTTCAGGGTCAACATTGTTGAATGTCGATCCTTGATACATCTCGTTCATTAGTCGAACCGAGTTTTGGCTTACCTTTCTCACTGACCTAATGTACTCGTGTGTCCGGTAGGCGATAATCTCGAAAGTATGGTCGTGGTCTAAGTCGGCTCCGACACTTGCTAGTGCTCCGACGAGTCCCCGGGATCCTTTGAGCAAGTGCGCTTCCGCTCCCGCATCCTTTGCGATCTGGCGTGCTTCTCTGACTGAGAGAATATCGTGTAGTGCTCTGGCGGAAAACTCACGCAATGAATTTGATATCAGGCCCTTGAGGAATACAACGGCCGGGTCGGTTGCTCGCTGGTTAAGGTCGCTGGTGCGCTCAACGGCTGCAACGGCGATTTTCTTGACCTCTTCCAGTCGTCCATCTTCCATACTCAAATGTAGCGAGAGGGCTCCGTTTCCTCGTGTTTTCCAAGGAATGTTAGGGTTGAGCCTAACTAGCCAAGGAAAGTCAAGGGGTTTGAATCCTTGGGATACTAATTCTTGGAAAAGAAGCGCCGCTGTGTATGTGGTGCATCCGGCGAGTCTGGAATCGGTGTCGTCGATTCCAATGTGAAACTCAGTTAACACTGGAGGCGCTTCCCTCAATACAAGTCTAAGAAGTTGGATTTGGAGACTTTTAGTTCTCGATAACTATCATCGTGAGAGTGGATTTTACCTTGTTGAGGTGGCGTACTTTCCAAGTGATGATCTCTTTCAGTTTGTCCATGCTGTCGGCGGCGACCTTTGCCACGATGTCGTATACACCGTAGACCATGTACGCTTCTTTGACTTGTGGAACCGACTTGAGTTCCTTGACGACTTGGTCTTCGGACCCGATCTCTGCGTTTATCAGCACGAAAGCCATAGGCATTTCTTGAAACAGCCAAAATTGTGCTCTGAGCTGTTCAGTTTTAAGCTTTCGGCCGAATCGTACGGCACTAATGCTGAGTAGTACCGGGCGTTACTAGTGTCGGTTTCAGAATTGATATGCCCAGTTCCGATGTACAGCGCGAAGATTGAAAGTCGATGAGCAGCACGACGCCGTCAAACATCGATCTGGCAGCTCTCATTGTCAGCTTGGGAGTGCTAATAGCGGCGTCACTTAGTGATCTGAAGACTCGAGAAGTCTCCAACAGACTCTGGATAATCTATGCTCCTGTATCTGCTGCATTATTCGTGGCACGAGTAGTGTTCGTCCCAGAGACGGCTCTGATTCTCCTCGTCTCTGCAGTAGCGACTATTGTAGTTGCGTTCCTTCTCTTCCAGTTCGGAGCGATGGGTGGTGCAGATAGCAAAGCCTTGATGTGCATTGCACTCGCGCTCCCGGTTGCTCCCGCTTTTCTATCTCCCCTTTGGCAGGCGCCCTTATACTTCTATCCATTTCCAATTGCGATTCTTGTCAACTCTTTCCTGCTCTCCATCAGTATGATGTTCATTCTGCTCGGAAAGAACATCCTCTCAAGGTCTTCCGCCAAAAAGGGTCTTTTTCAAGGGTTCGAGAAAGAATCGATTTTGAGAAAGGCTTTGGTCCTTTTGACCTCGTACAAGACCAGTTTCAATGTGCTGAAATCCAGCACACATCTGTATCCAGCGGAACAAGTGGCGGTCGTTGATTCTCGACCCGTGCGACAATTGCACCTCGTTTCTTCAGTGGATGAGGAACGAGACAAGCTCGTGGCCGGACTCCAAGGCTACAAGGATCAAGGACTATTCTCGGATGGCGTCTGGGTTACTCCCGGCCTTCCCCATTTGGTATTCATGACCGCGAGTCTGATCGTGACCGTTGTGATTGGTGATTTGTTGATGTGGCTCTTCTTCAGAGCTGTGGGGGTTTCATGATGACATCGTCGATTTTAAATCCCGCATTAAACGACAACAACAGAAGCCTAGGAGTGAAAGTGTTGGCCGCAGACGAGTTCAGCGTGCAGTCCCTGATGAAACTTGGACTGACAGAGTACGAGGCCCGAATCTACGTCGTACTGACGAAGATGGGGCCTAGAAACGCTAGTGAGATCAGTTTCCTTGGTAAGGTTCCGAGGCCAAAAACATACGGAGCGATCAGAGGACTAGAGAGCAAAGGGCTATTGCGGATTGTCCCCGGCAAACCGGAGAGATACATGGCCGTCGCGCCGAACGACGTACTGATACCCCTAGTTGAGAAACTAAACAAGGAGACAACGGAGTGCGTCCAGGTTGTCGAGAACTTGGCCATGGCCTTCGAATCCTCAAGATACGTCTACACGGAGAAACCCTATGAGAGGTACGATCTCTGGAGTGTCAGGGGCAGAGACAAGGTCTACAAGCGCGTCCAGGACATGATTGGTGAAGCCAAGGTCAACGTCTTCTTCACCACTACAGCGAACGGGCTGGTACGGATCTACAAGGCCCACTCAGAGGTTCTAGAGAAGGCGGCGGAGAGAGGCGCCAAGGTCAGAGTTGCAGCGCCGATAAACCAGATCAACCAGAGCGTCGCGCGAGAGCTAGGTGAGGTCATAGAGGTAAGAAACTCATCTGGCCCGATGGTGAAGTTCCTCACTGCAGATTCTGCTGAGATTATCTTTACAGAGGACATTCCTGATGATACCAATGTCGCGACTGGACAGGATGTAGCGACTTGGACAAACGACCCGTTACTTGTGAAAGCGCATGAGAAAATGTTTGACCAGCTCTGGCCGTCCCAACCTCAACAGAAGGAAGTAGTGAAGGCGAAGGCTCGCTAGTTAGCGTCTAGAGTCACAACAAGATCCACCTGAAACGGATTTTCATCCTGTAACCGCTGGGGATATCCGGTTCTCTCCCCGGATTGATACACGCGAGTCTCCATGTAACTATTCGACAATTTTCGAAGTTACATGATGCCTATGTTCGATGTGGCCTTGGGTGTAGTCAGTGGCTTGTGGGCGATATCCACGCCACGACCCCAGAGCTAAGAGAGCAAAATGAGTCGATTGAACAGATCGAAGGATACGTTACGCGACAAAATATTGCACGTGCTCTCCGGCGCTCCAATACCAATGGACGTCGAGAATGTAAGGATCAAGTCAGGGCTCAAGAACTGGGAAAGCACCAAAGCACTGCTCCTCGAGCTCGTAGTGGAGGGCCTCATCAGTGGCCAGAAGACGACCAAGTCCTGGGTCTTCTGGGTAGACCACACAGACACCAGGCTGAGCATAGCAGGAAGAGATCACGCATGAACAACGCCCCTAGAAACCTCCACTACATAACCACGGTACCAGCGAGCCAATCAAGCACGCCTTCTCGCATAGCCCCGGCTTCGGTTCAATCTGGGAAACGGGTTGGGACGAGCCCACAGGGAAACTACAAGGAGTGAAAAAATTGAAAAAAATAATCGGGAACAAGAAAGGCATCGACACCATACTCGCAGCACTACTCATGGTCGTAATCGTCGTCGTCGCATCAGTCATGGTCTACGCATGGTCAACAGGCCTACTCGGCACCCTACTCGTAACACCGCAAACCGGCAAAGAAGCAATGAACATTGAAAACAGCGCTTTCAACTCTAACGTCAACGTAACATTGGACCTTAGGAATACAGGGAGCTCTTCTATCACTCTAAACAGCTACTACGTCAAGGATTCCAGCGGTAACCAATGGTCCAGACTAACTTGGCAAACAGACTCCAGTGGTCAACATCCAGCGGCAATTGCTCCCAACGCACTTGGGATCGTGTACGTCTCCATCGGTACAACTCCTCTAGGCACGGGAGGCGCATGCGGTAGCGGTTGCACACAGACAGGAAGCAGCTTTACACAATTCAGTACTGGCTTCTCGTACACCATCGTCGTCGTGACTTCACGGAACAACCAGTTCAGCTTCACGGTGACTAAGTAAACAGGCGATAACAAGATGAATCCAGTTCGTAAATACTTGAAGAGCAAGAAAGGCATCAACACCATACTCGCGTCACTACTCATGGTCGTAATCGTCGTCGTCGCATCAGTCATGGTCTACGCATGGTCAACAGGCCTACTCGGCACCCTACTCGTACAACCAAACGTTGGAAAAGAGGCACTCACCATGGATACATTCGCGTTTCCAAGCAACAACAACGTCACACTCACCCTAAGAAACGCGGGCACCGTCGCTGTTACCTTCTCGTCATACTACGTGAAGAATGCTACAGGTACTACTTACACCCAGTCAGGATGGACCTGGGGCCCAACGATCCAACCTAATGCTCCAGGACTCGCCAACATTGGAATCACCGCGGGATGTGTAGGATGCGGTTCATTTTCGACCAGTTCATTCACATTCGTGAGCGGCAATAGCTACACAGTCACGCTTGTGACTTCGAGAAACAACCAGTTCAACTTCAACGTAATACGGTGAGCACAACTTGCGGGCGAGTCGATATGCCTTGTTTGAACTTCCCGGTTTTTTGAAAACCGATCTATATCGGTAAAACTAGACTTTCCGGAGAGGAACGATTACGTGGCTACGGTGAAGTGGGCCAAGTCTAAGGTAAGAATAGCCGCAGGTCACAGGAAGACATTTCCACATTAGTGGCCAATCTTGCATGTCTCTAATTGTTGCGTTTTTGGGTGCGCTGGCGTTTTTTTGAATAGACAGAATACATCTCCGATGCCTATGCAACCCAGGTTCTCGTCAACGAGCTTCAGTCAAACCAGATCTTCAGCTTATGGCAATCGTGGACTTACAGGGATCCTCAGACCGTCGGCTCCGGAACTGTTGGTTGCAACCCCACCTCGTATTCATAGGATTCTTCAGCAGGATGGATATACAGATCGCTGATCAGAAGACTTCCGGCCTTCGAATCAGATGTTGTGCAACATACCAATCGGGCGTAGGGTTGGAACTCGATCAGACATGAATCGACGATCTTGGTACCAAGGAGTCGGGACGTGAGAAACAGTGGGGCTTTATCGCTAGACCCCTTTGAGATGTTTGGCTTGAACTTCCAAGTCTCAAACGAGCACCTAGAGGCAGGAAGCTCTGGAGAGAAGAAGAAAGAATGAATCCAGCAAAATGGGCAAAGAATCGTATTGAAAAGAACCGCAAGTCACGGCGAGCCATCAGTACGATCATGGCCAATCTGATGATGCTTGTCATAGTCGTTACTCTAAGTTCCCTGCTCTTCGTCTGGGCAATCTCCAGCTTCGGAGCCTACCAGGGCGGGGCAGGATACTGGTTCTCAAGCCGCAGCGTAGCTAACCAAGAGAGGCCCTCCGTGGAGAACGCTTTCTTCACAGGATCCTGCGGAACCTGCAACAACATCATCAAGGTCTATGTGCGTAATGTAGGCACAATCCCATTCACTATAGCATCAGTATACGTGAACTCAACGCTCTTCCAGTTCCAACAAACCGTTAACGTGGGCAACGTGACCACGACCCCCTTGACCATGACGCTGAGCGGCACGGGTTGGGCACACAACGACCTTCAGAAGATCACGGTAGCTACCGTTCGAGGAACGATCGTAACCACAACCTGGGTGGCATAAAGCACATGCGAATCTACAGACGATTCGTCCGGGCAAAGAAAGGCATTAGCACCATATTTGGAGGGCTCTTCTTCATCATCCTAATCCTCATGGGATTCAACCTAGTGATATGGGGATTCAT
>VBAY01000244.1 GCA_005883085.1 Candidatus Bathyarchaeota archaeon | reverse complement strand
TGATCTGACAATCTTCAGAATCGCAAACTTGCGATATCTTGTTGTCTACAACGCCGGGAACCGTGACAAGAACTGGAACTGGCTTCTCAAAAACAAGACTCGAGCTGATTTGACTGTTTTGGATGTTTCTGATGATGTTGCTATGTTCGCGGTTCAAGGTCCTAGAGCCGGCACAGTCCTCTGGAACGTGTCCGGTGTCCAGCTCGATGAGGTGGAAAAGTATGGGACGAAGGATGTGAAGATGGCTGGGATTCCGTGCCTCCTAACGCGGAGCGGATACACGGGTGAGGACGGTTTCGAGATCTATGTGTGGAATACCAGTGTGAAGGAACCATCAAATGCGGTGAAGGTCTGGGAGAAACTGTTGTCGGGTGGTAGAGAGGTAGGGATTTCTCCGGTCGGGTTGGGTGCTAGAGATGTTTTGAGACTTGAGGCGGGAATGTGTCTCTATGGAAATGATGTTGATGAGAACACTTCGCCGGTCGAGGCGAGGCTTAACTGGGTTGTTCGTTTGGAGAAGCCGGATTTTGTGGGTAAGAATGCGATCATGCGCTTGAAGGAAAAAGGACCTGGTCGAGTTAGAGTTGGTTTCAAGATGATGGAGAAGGGAATTCCGCGGCAAGGCCAAGACATTTTTGCGGATACTGATATAGTTGGGAAGATGTCGAGCGGAACATTTTCTCCAACGCTCAGTCTTGGGATTGGAATGGGCTACGTCCCACCGTCGTTAGCTGCAATCGGAGAGAGATTTAGTGTTGGAATCCGTGACCGGAGGGTGCAGGCCGAAGTCGTCAAGCTTCCTTTCTACCAGCGAAAATCAGAGAATCAAGTTGTAGTGCTTGGAGAAGGAATGGGGTTGAAGGATTTCAGGAAAAAGTATAGCTCGTCGGGTCAGCCTGCGGTCGCAACAGCAACTCATTGAGTCAATGGCGGGAATTATTCTTCCGGCCGTAGAACCATTGTTTCGATCTCAACGTGTAGACGGGTTATAGTCAGCCGGCTACATCGAAGCTTCGGGCTTTGAGCCGGTCGCATTCGTGCTGCGCGCTGTGCTTTTCGCACAGGTCTCTGCTGCAGTGGGGACAGTTCTCTACTGCCAGTATTTGGCAGTCGGTGCATACTGCGCCCCATACCAGTGCCATTTTTCATTTCTCCGGAGGTTCTCACCGTATTAGTGATGGTTACTAAAGCAATTTCGACATTTCCTACTCAAAAAGATAAGTAAACTGTTACCGAACCTTCAGGGACAAGTTTACCTGCACAGACATTTTCCGTAATCTTTCTTTATGAATAAGGCTAACGTCGGGGCTTCTCTTTCTTCCCCTTTAACAGGGCATCAAGGCTGACACCGTTTACCGTGAAAACCCGATAACGCGTTCCTGGAAGGTCACCGTACGCCTTACCCTCGGCACCACCAATGCCTTCTATCTCGACCTCGTCATGTTCGTCTATGAAGTTCAACGCCCCATCGCCCGGAAGAAAGGCTGTCACGGTCTTTCCGTTCTTTATGATCTGGGCTCTAACGCACTTGCGGACGGCACTGTTGGGCTGGCGGCATTCCACACCAACCTTCTCTAAGACGATCGCTTTTCCTTGTGGCGCTCCTTGGAGCGGGTCTGACTTGTAATCCAAGCCCAGCATTCGTCGCTTGTAGGGTGCATAGGCCCACCTGAACTCTTTACGCCTTTTCCGGAGTTTCTGGGCTGCGAACAGCCCTCTTGACGCCTTAGCCATTCATCCACCGTTTACTGATAGAACAGCAGGCTCGCTGGGTTGCTTTTTAGATTGACGCCAAAAAGCTCGAAGAGAAATCACCCAAAATCAGCCCCGATCTCGAATCTGGGACAAGCCACACAACACGCCCTAGAACCGTTCGGGAATTGACGTTAATTACACGTTAACTTGCTCTTGGATCAAAGCCCGAACCCTGCCCTGAATCAGAATATTCGCTCATTATCATTGCCAGACAGGAAATTTTCTCCAGAAAAAGGAGGGGGGGTATTGCACAGAGCACCTCGTGACGCAAGAGTGGTTGAGCGGAAGAAGTATCCTAGATTGAGCTTGTCCGGAAATGGTTCAGAATCCCTGGT
>VBAY01000243.1 GCA_005883085.1 Candidatus Bathyarchaeota archaeon | reverse complement strand
CTAGTTTTGGAATCAGCGCCTTCCGTTTCGCATCCACGTAGCTCAATGAGACTTTCAGGGCCTCAACCATGCTTTCAAGGGTACCAAGGTCCAGCCTGAGCTCATCGCTCATGAGGTTGACTCCGATGACTCTCTTTCGTGCCGTGATAAGCTTCTGAATCGCGTCTGTTAGTTGTAACTCTCCATCAACTCCACGCCCTGTTTCCGATAGAGCGTTGAAAATGTCCCCGGAGAAGATGTAGACTGGCATTATGGCATGATTTGTCTTGGGCCGTTCTGGCTTTTCGATCGCGGAAGTCATCCTCAGGACTCCTTCTTCGATATAGTCTCCATCCACTACGCCGTACTGCCTTGGGTCACTCACGTCCTGCAGGAGAACTGTCGCTGAGGCGCGGTATTTCTGGTGCAAAGTCGCCAGTCGACTAAGGTATTTGTTATCGTCCGACAGGATGAAAGTGTCTCCGGCTTGAACGATGAAGTTCCCGTTGATAAGAGGTCGGCCAAGCTGGACAGCATCCCCGAAGCCCAGAGGCTCTAGCTGGTTGAGGAACACGAGATTCGAGGATCTTATCTTTTCGTAAAAGTCAAGCAGACTATTCGGCAGTTTTCCTTTCTTGTTCAGGTATTCCAAGAATACTGTGTCGGGAGAAAAATGGTCTTCAATCGCTCTCTTTCCCCTTCCAACTACGATATAGAAGCTTCTGACACCAGTGTTGTAGAGTTGCTCGAAAATGGCCTGAACCAGAGGTTTGAGCTGGAGAGAGTTGTTGTCATCGCAGGTGATTATGGGAAACATTTCCTTGGGTACCTCTTTAGAGAATGGGAGCAGTCGAGTTCCTATTCCGCCCGCGGTAATCATCGCCTTGTACTCACCGAAGTCTGGCGGTACACTCGATCCTCTCGGGGACAAAGGACGCCACAAATCATAGTGGTGATCTCATCCTTCAAGTCAAAAGGATTTTCATTTTAGACCGATTCTCGGCAATCAAAACCTCTCCTGAGGATTGAAATGTCAATAGATTTATAGCATCTGGTTCCTTCTATGGAACGAGATTCCAATATCCTTATGGGTTATCATTCCAATCTCATCTGCTGAGAAATCGGAGGAGATTTGCTCATCAAGGCTCTCTGTGGATTTTTTCCATGGTCCTTGACTGGAGGTAGCAGGTGGGGTCAGGTGAAGTGCCATCCGTAGTGTCCTCATAACAGGAGGAAGTGGATTCATTGGCAGTCACCTAGCGGAAAAGCTCGAAGTCATGGGTGATACTGTCACACTCTATGACCTGAATTTCAGCTCCAACACCCGGTCTCTGAGTTGCGAGAAAATTCGGGGTGACGTCAGGGATTACGGCGCAGTCAAGAAGGCCGTTGAAGGAAAGGATGCGGTCTTTCATTTTGGAGCGGTCTCGCGTGTTGCTTGGGGGCAGGAGGATCCTTTCACCTGCTGGATGACCAATCAGATGGGCACGCTGAACCTTTTGGAGGCTTGCAAGAAATCTGAGACTAGACCGGTCCTCTTCTACGCGTCGAGCCGAGAAGTATATGGTGAACCACTGTATCTTCCCGTGGACGAAAATCATCCAAAACGGCCTATCTCGGTATACGGAATGTCCAAGCTAAGTGCAGAAAAAGCTTGCATGTCGTACTCAAGAGGATTGGGAAATGTTGGATCTGTTGACCACGTAGTCTTTCGGTTTTCAAACGTTTATGGTAGCGAGAGGGACTTGCCAGAGAGAGTAATACCAAAGTTCATGACGAAAGCTCTTCGAGGTGATGATATCACCTTGTACGGTGGTGGGCAGGTTCTAGACTTCACGTTCCTCGACGATACCATCTCAGGGATCCTGAAGGCTTATGCAGCATGTTTTGATGGTGGACCCAACTTGTTCGGAGAAGATTTCCATTTCGTCACTGGGAGAGGTGTTTCTGTCTCCGACTTGGCGGCTATGATCGTTGAAATGGTTGGCTCTTCGTCCAAGATTATCAGGAGTGGCTCAAACACCTTCGAGGTGCGTAGATTCGTTGGCAACCCGGAGAAAGCCCGCAGGATGCTCGGTTACGAGTCGAGAGTCCGGCTGGAAGATG
>VBAY01000224.1 GCA_005883085.1 Candidatus Bathyarchaeota archaeon | reverse complement strand
TAGTTAGGATTAGGTCTCTCTTCCGACCGGTCTTCCCTAAAACAACCTGTTTTCGAGGCGCTATGTATTTTAAACTAGTGTTTAGTGTCAACCGGAAAATCATCAATTGCTCTTGTTTGGATACCTTTCAGGGCAGAACGCTATCCTTCTATCTGATGAGACGTAGAGAGGGGCCGCAACTCATCCGAGACTGTACAGAAAGTGGGTTGTCCGGCAAGAAAAGGTTTGGAGTTCAGCAGATTTTCCGCAGAACTCTTTCAATGAGGATCCAGTACCTATCGCGTTCTCTGATTGGATCTCTTCGACACATGTAACGCCTAGGGCCGGGCAAGTAGAAGGCTTGGAGAGCAGGGAGAATCAGACAGGTCTTCCAGCTCTAGTGAGCGATGCCCATAAAAGAGACGATGCCTCCTTGACAAATTCATGCAAGCGACCACTAGTATCCAGGCAGGAATGCACGCTCCCGAGTTCACGTCTCTCTTGACGACGGGTGATGTAGTGAAGCTCAATGATTTCAAGGGAAAGAAGGTCGTTCTCTACTTCTACCCGAAGGACGATACTCCCGGCTGCACGATAGAAGCGTGCGGTCTAAGAGATCAATATACGAAAATTCGCGAGCTAGGAGCTGAGGTTTTGGGCGTGAGTGTTGATGACGTCGTATCCCACCAACACTTTGCTCAAAAGTTCAACCTTCCATTCCAGCTGGTCGCGGATTCGGACAAGAGCATCACAAAGGCATATGGGGTTCTCAACGAGAAATCCAACATGGCCAGACGCGTTACCTTCATCATCGATGAAAAAGGGATCGTCGAGACGGTATTCGATCCGGTCAAAGCTGACGCCCACACACAGCAAGTCATCGACGCACTATCTCGATAGCCATCCGCCTACTTGCGGGACTAGACCTCTCAACTGGACAGGGACCTGCACCTCATCAGCTGAAATTGAATATTCCGTTCGTAAATGCTGTTGCAGTTACGAATGGACTAGTTGGATCCTTTGCAAGGTGTCTTTCTGAAACAGCATGCTCTTCTGTCCAATGCTCTGGTAGACTTTTCGAGGTATCGAAATATCAGCGAGGTACAAATCCCCAAGGTACACCGACGCCTCACGCGCAAGGAGCCCGGTCTTTGGAAGTGCTAGGGTAAGGGTTGCAGTCGCCCTGATACATGGGTCGTAAGCCTTACCGGTCGTCGCGTTCATTCCTGATGGAACATCCAGAGCTAAAATCGGGCGGCCGCTCGTATTGGCATCTTTGATTATCGTCGCTATTCTGTCTCGAGGATTGTCCTCAAGCCCATATCCAATAAGACCATCGATAAGCAGGTCATAATCTCTCAGAGCGTAGTCCGCCCATAGGATCGAGATTCCCATTTTCTCTAAGATGTGTAGCTGTCCAAGTGGTACGCTCTTCATCTTATCTTGAGCTGTGCCAGCAATCACCTCGACGACGGCCCCCCAGTTCGATAGGTGTCTAGCTGCCACCATTCCATCACCGCCATTGTTGCCCCCTCCGACGAGGCAGGCAACATGCTTTCCGAAAATTGTCCTTCCCAACATCTGCCTAGCTAAGGTAGCCGAGGCTCTGCCCGCATTCTCCATCAATATGAGAACATCCACCTCGAAATCTCGGATTGTGATGTTGTCGATCTTTCGCATCTCTTCAGCCGTTACGTAGGCTACCCCAGCCCATTCTTGCATGTTCTCTCATCATCCTACCGATCAGATATACTCAGAGTATCGTGAATGAGGAATATTCAAAACTTGAAACAGGAGAGCGATCGTGAGGTTGAGAATTGCACCTACTAATTGATGACGTTCAGCTTTGGGATGGGACCAGCTCGCCCGCGCAATCCAAAATGTCCGTCGAGATTCGTGATGGACGAATCCATTGGATAGGGCCAGCGTCCCAATGGCGGGGTAACAGGGCCACAGTTCGAGTCGTGGATGGCAGGGCTCGAACATTGATTCCGGGTCTGATGGATTGTCATGTTCACTACAGCAGTCCAGGCGGGCCCGAATGGATCCCGCGATTTACCGATCCCCTTCCCGAGATCTC
>VBAY01000035.1 GCA_005883085.1 Candidatus Bathyarchaeota archaeon | reverse complement strand
ATTCCTCGCTCTATTGCTTTTGTCGATTCGTTTGTGCCTTTCCGGAGTTTTCCGGTGTCTTTCGCGACTTGTAGAAGTTGATAGGCCTTGTCAACGGCTTCTTTGGGAACTTGGAATCGTACGTAAACGGATTTTTGTGCCATCCAGACTCACTCTCATCGGCCAGCAGGCTGGGCGATGCCCGGCTTTTATGAACGTTTCGACTAGTGATGGAAACAACACTAAATATGCCGCGGGGCTGATGCATCGAAGATATGTCCCAAACACCAGCGAAGCCACCGGCACAACCGAAGGCGCCAGCACCATCCCCGGCAAAGCCGAAAGCGAAGAAACTGCGGATGAGAAGCGAGCTCTACGAGATCTCTGGCTCGACGACGAAGCTGAAGAATCGGAAATGTCCACGGTGTGGCTCAGTTATGGCGTCTCACAAGCAACCTACCCAGCGGTGGGTTTGCGGGGCTTGTAGCTTCACAGATTACGGGCCAAAATGAGCTAGGCTATTTTTCCACAATAAGCATTGTGGCTACAACTAGTTCTGTCCGACTCTATCGAACTCTGATAGCGAACTTTCCCGGGACCTTGATCTGCATGAGCCGGGCTACTTCTGAGCCCGCTGGTTCGAGCACAACGACGAAGCCAGTCCAATCATCGCTTAAGTTGGTGGATTTACAGTTGGGGCATACAGGACCTGCGCTAATCATTCGACAGTTTTTGCATGCTTTGTCTGTCAAGCTGCTGCCTTACGCTCCAGCTTCGGAGGTTTGCCTTTGAGGTCCTCTTCGATCCATTCTATTCTGCCCAGAAACGGTTGGCGTAGTGTGATGCCGATTTTTCCTCCTGAGCCGCCTCGGGGGAAGCTCACGGCGATTATTCGTCCTCTGACCATGTTTCCTTTTCCGAGGTTTCGGTGACTCTCGCGTCCGGCGAGGACACCGTGCTTCTCATCGTAGGTTATGAAATCGTCCATAATCTGAGACACGTGTAAGAGAGCGTCTTCAGGGCCTATTCTAACGAATGCTCCGAAGTCGGTGACCTCGACTATCTCTCCTTCCACAACCTCGTGGAGCTCTGGGAAGAAGGTGAGCAGTTTGAAGACTGATTTGTGATGGGTTGAGCCGTCACCGGGGAGAATTTTCCCGGTTGTCTCAACATCAACGTCCGTGACAAGGATGACGTAGCCGAGTTCTTCATCCACATAATTCTCGTACTTGAGCTTGATCTGTTCACGGGCGACTTCGTCGATGGGTTGTCCGAACTTCTGCGGCGGAATACGGACTACGTCTTCGACTGTCACTATTCGGAACATATTCACGGAAGGCGGCTGAACGCGTTATTTTAGGGCTCCGCTTGGGAATCGCGCTGATTCTGGGTTCAGATCTTGGTTCTGATGAGCCAGAGAGCTAGCTTCCGGAACGCGATAGCTCGGTGCGAATACTTGTCCTTGAACTCGGTTCCGCCTTGGGCAAACGTCTTCCGAGAGCCTCTTGGAATAAATATCGGGTCAAACCCAAAGCCCTGATTTCCAGCGGACTTATGCGATATCGTCCCATGCACTTTTCCCGAGAACTCTTGAGACGAACCCCGGGGAGATGCGAGAGCCAGGGAAGCCTGAAAATACGCTTCTCGTTGTGTCTGTCGATTCATCAAGCGCAAGAGTCCTTCAACGCCAATGGTGTCGTGGACGTATGATGAGAACGGGCCAGGGAAACCGTCCAGGGCTTTAACGAAGAGCCCCGAGTCTTCGACCAAGACCGTGCGGTTGTGTTTCTTGGCGGCTTCTTGCGCGGCGAACTTGGCTATTTCACCGAGGTTTGTGCTTTGGATCTCGGTTTTCATGGAGTCGAGTAGCCGGATCTTTATTCCGAATGGGTCAAGAGTTCTGCGGGCTTCTTGGTACTTGTGATGGTTCTGGGTTACAAACCATAGTGTTCGTTTATCGGATGGCGAAGTATCTGCCTCTCCGTGCAATCTCCGCGGCTTTCCGAAGACTCGATTTCGCCATTTCCTCGCCGACGACCTCTCGATAGCCCTTTGCGACCCTTCTGAGCGAACTCGTGGCGTCGAGGGCATGTGTAGCAATCAATGATCTCTGGAGTAGGTGAAGATCGCTTCCATGGTCTTCGTGGTCCGTTGATTTGCGAGCCATTCCGAAGTCTACCATGAAAGGCTTCTCGTCAGCTGGTAGAATGATGTTTGACGTAGTCAGGTCGCCGTGTGTTATTCCTGCCGAATGGAGGAAGCCCACTTGTCTGCCTAACTCTTCAAGAAGAGCGAGCCGACGAGCATTACTCATCCTATCAAGAATGTTTCTGGCGAGCAATCCGTCTATGAACGTCATGATAATCGTAGACCGTTCGACGTCGAGGCCGAGAATGCTAGGAAGCCTAGCCCCCGCGACCTTACCATCTCGGATCGCGGACGACTCCCTGATGGTTCTCTCTTTTCTGATGCTAGCGTCCAGCTTTTCGTGTCGATAGGCTTTTCGAACTCTTCTCTTGACTACAACTTTCCATGGAGGCAGCTGCGATAGAAAGAGATCTGCCTCCGCGCCGCGGTGCAGCGGTTGGAGGTCTAAGGTCGAGGAATCCATGGAACATCAATCTCATCCAGACGCCATCGCGGATTGACAAAGCTTTCTGGGACGGGGACAGTGACGCCGGATTCGAAGGCGAGTCTTCCCGAGCAAGCGATCTGCGCGCCGCAATCTCCAGAGTACTCTATCGGAACGGGATGAAATGTTGCTCCGTGATCCTCTGCGACCAATTGGATCATTTCTCGAAGGCGCTGGTTCGCGGCTACACCTCCAGCAAGCAGAACTTCTTTCTTCCTCGTTTGAACCAAGCTGCGTTCAACGGCCTCTGCAAGCATTGCAAAGGAGACCTCTTGGATCGAGAAACAGATGTCTGGCAAGGACTGTCCTTCCATTAGGAGTCGTATGGCGGCGGTTAGCAATCCAGAGTAGGCAACATCGTTTCCCTTCACAGTGTAGGGCAGAGCTAGAAGGGTCCGACCTTCTTTCGCTTTTGACTCAACGGCGACTCCTCCCGGAGACGGGAGCTTTGCCTCACGGGCAAACATGTCGAGGAGGTTTCCCAAGGTGATGTCCTCTGTCTCGCCGTATATCCGCCATCGTTTGTTCAGATGAACCGCGATGGCAGTGTGGCCACCCGAGACCAGAACTGCTAGAGGATCATGTGATCGTCCAGCAGCCATGGCTAGGTCCAGGTGAGCAACACCGTGGTGGACGGGGACGAGAGGCTTGTCCAAGTAAAGCGCCAGTGCTCTCGAGATCGTTGCGCCTATTCTGAGGCAGGGTCCGAGACCCGGTCCTGCAGAATAACAGACGGCGTCCGGAGAGACTCTTTCTCCAACCCCATGAAGGGCTTTTTCGATTACGCCGCTTGAGACTTCGTTGTGATGCTCTGCCGCTTTTCTAGGATGGATTCCGATCCCGGTCGGCGGCCGGTACGTGGAATTCACGTTGGTGATTATCCTGCCCTGATCGTCGATGATGCTTGCCCCGAAGGTGTGAGCTGTCGATTCTATTCCGAGGAAAAAAGTGGGTACTAACCGAGGGTTTTGCTTCACTGGACTGTCCCCTGACGCAACGGGGTCGTGTCAGGGGTGCTGGGATCTTGTGTTACTTGAGGGCTTTGGCCAGTTTATCGAACGATGTGTTCCAGCCCATTTCAGCCATCTTGCTCTGCTCGCCCGCCGGAAGGCCGACGTGCCTCAACGTCATACGGGTCTTGCCACCAACCTCTTCAAACGTTACCGTAACCAGCATTTCCATTGGGAGGTCCGAGGGCATCCCGTAATGAGAGGCCGGAACCACATTCCCTTTCTCGTCCGCGAAGCTGTCTGTGGAGACTAGCCGCTGCAACGGGACGATCTCCCGGTAGACACCTGTGCTCCAATAGTCCTTGCCGTCTGGCGATCGCATGCAGAAGAGGTACTTTCCGCCTACGCGGAGGTCGATTTTAATGAAGGGCGCGGTGAAGCCTTCTGGCCCCCACCATCGCTTTGCTCGTTCAGGGTCTGTCCACGCCTTCCATACTGCTTCGCGTGGTGCATCGAACACTCGTACGATTGTTAGCTCGTTACGATTTCTGGTTTGACTCATTTCTTCTGTTCTACTTGTCATTCTTTTTCCTCTAGATGTTTGGCCAGTCGGGCGAGGCGGTCCTCCCACAGGACCCGGTACTGGGTCAGCCAGCCGAACGCCACGCTTAGCGGTGCTGCGTCGATCTGGCAGCGGCGTACCCGGCCTTCCGGCTCGACCCGCAATAGTCCCGCATCTTCCAGGACCCGCAGGTGCTTCGATATCGCCGGCAGACTTACCTTGTAGGGTTCTGCCAGTTCGCTTACCGTGGCGTCGCCGGCCGACAGCTCCTCGAGGATAGCCCGCCGTATAGGGTGGGCCAGTGCCCCGAAGACCTGGTCTAGGTCGAGGACGACCTTAGCTTGACTAACCATCTAGCTGAGGGGTGTGCTCGGAGATTATTTAACCTTTTAGTTAAGTGATTTGTCACGGTTTGCGGGACCCTATCATCGCCCTTGATAGGACACACATGGCTCTGATCAGAGTATCGGGCTAGACCGTGTCATACCTGAAGCATTTGATGGTGTGGTCGTTCACCATTCCGACAGCTTGCATGAACGCGTAGCAGATTGTGGGGCCGACGAACCGTAGACCCCTTTCGAGTAGGTCTTTGCTCATAGCGTTGGATTCCCTGGTGGTCGCGGGGATCTCGTTGAGCGACTGAAATCTATGCTTGATTGGTTTGCCGCCCACAAACTGCCCAGATGTATTTGTCGAAAGAATCGAACTCCTTCCGTATTTCCAAGAATTGTTTTGCGTTGTTGATCGTGGCTTGGATTTTGAGACGGTTCCGTATGATTCCAGGGTCGCGGAGAAGGCGCTGGACGTCCTTGTTGTTGTAACGGGCAATTTTCGAAGGCTCAAAGGCATGGAATGCTTTACGGTAGTTTTCGCGTTTGTTCAGAACTGTCTGCCAGCTGAGTCCTGCTTGGGCGCCCTCCAACACTAGAAATTCGAACAAGGTCCTGTCATCGTGCAGCGGGACGCCCCATTCCTTGTCGTGGTACTCAACCATGAGAGGGCTGTCGCCCATAGTGGCCCATTGACACTTCCGAAGCGTAGTCTCTTTCAATTCGCCAGTATCACCCTGCCCGTTTCTTCTTCCTTTGAGCGATCTCTATCACCGTGATGAGCAGTCCTGCATCTCCGAAGATGAGTAAGTAGAGAAGAGTGTTTGCGGGCCCGCCAAACGACAGGACGATTCCCCAAACTATCAGAACTATGGCCGTGAACATAACGGCGATTGTCAACAGAGCGAGTATGAAGACCCTAGACAAATGTAGATTTATACCCCATGGTCTCCGCTAGTACTTGTCGGAATGGATCCTGCCGCCGGATACTGTCAACTTGTAAAGGTTAAATTTTGCGGGTGCGACTATTCGAGTCCCCCGATATTGGAGGAATGAACCATCAGAAAATTAGTTGTATTATCATTTGTAACGCTTGATGGAGTTATGCAGGCTCCAGGCGGACCCGATGAGGATACGAGTGGCAATTTCAAGCATGGAGGATGGTCTGTCGGCTACTGGGATGGTTTTATGGAAAAGGTCATGGGTGGGCAGATGGGAAACCCATACGACCTCTTGCTCGGCCGGAAGACCTACGAGATATTCGCAGCCTATTGGCCGAAGGCAAAAGACGACCCGTTCGCCGACAAACTAAACAAGGCCAAGAAATACGTCGTCTCAAAAACGCTTAGAAAACTTAACTGGGAGAATTCCGTACTCGTCACGGGTAACGTCCCAGAAGAGATCAGGAAACTCAAGAGGCAGTACGGGCCTGAACTGCAGGTTCATGGTAGTTCTGATCTTATCCAAACTCTTCTAAAACACGATCTCGTTGATGAGTTCTGGTTGAAAATATATCCTGTCACCATAGGAAATGGCAAGCGACTTTTTGGCGTGGACACGATACCGGCCTCTTTCAAACTTCTTGAAAGTAAGACCTCAACCGCAGGCGTTATCGTAGCCACATATCGGCGAGACGGAGAGATCAAAACAGGAAGCTTTGACTTGAGTAATCAAACAAGAGAACTCAAGCCCTCGAAACAGTGATCTCGATAAAGCAAGCCTGTATATCCTTCCAGAGGACATTCTACTCATAGGTGAGGGTAGTCTGCAGCCTGAAATCAACATAGGCACGCTTGGTCATGTCGACAATGGGAAGAGCACCATTGTCCAAGCGCTGACAGGGGTTTGGACTGCTAGGCACTCTGAGGAACTGCGAAGAGGAATTACGATCCGTATTGGATATGCTGACGCCTCGTTTTACGAGTGCCCGTCCTGCGAGCCTCCCTACAATTATTCAACGAGCAAGATCTGCCCGAACTGTAAGAGCGAGACCAAATTCCTAAGATCGGTAAGTTTCGTTGACTGTCCGGGTCACCACAGCCTCATGGTCACAATGCTTTCCGGGGCCGCGATCATGGACGGATCGATGTTTGTCATTTCAGCGAACGTCAAGTGTCCGCAAGCCCAGGACCGAGAGCACATGCTGGCCGCGCAGATGGTCGGCCTACGCAAAATGGTGGTCGTGCAGAACAAGATCGACGTGGTAGACCGCGCCCGGGCCAAAGTGAACTATCAGGAGATTCGCGAATTTACCAAGGACACTGTCGCTGGGAACGCGCCGGTGATACCGGTTTCAGCCCAGCATAAACTGAACATGGATGTTTTGATTGCTGCGATCCAGGAAAAGATTCCCACTCCCAAACGCGACTCTTCGGTTGCACCGAGAATGTCGATCCTCCGATCATTTGACGTCAACAAGCCCGGTACAGAAGTGGAGGATATTCTTGGCGGGGTTGTTGGAGGGTCTGTTGTCCAGGGGGTTTTCAAGAGGGGAGAGGAGATCGAGATCAAACCTGGAATCAAGGTGGGCGAGTCGAACCGCGTCACCTACGAAAGGCTTGTCGCGAACGTGGAGACCCTGCAAGCCGGTGACGGAGAGGTGAAACAGGCAATGCCCGGTGGGTTGATTGCAGTTGGAACCGATCTAGATCCGTCCATAACAAAGTCCGACGGGCTGGTGGGAAATGTCCTGGGAAGGTCAGGCACTCTTCCCGATATTCTAGAAAAGGTCAGCCTCAACGTTGATCTATTCGAAAGAGCTGTCGGGACAGAACAGCTCGTCCCTGTACAGAAGATCAAGATGAACGAACCTCTAGTCCTCAACGCGGGAACCGCGGTTACTTCTGGGCTGGTCGTATCAGCAAGGGAAGACATCGCAGACGTACAGCTAAAGAAACCCATCTGCGCTGACCCAGGATCCAAAGTCGCTCTGAGTCGGAGAATTGGGGAGAGTTGGCGCTTGATCGGGTTCGGAACGATTAGGTAACTAGTCCGATTATCCCTGTCAAATTGTACACCAACCTGACCCCTTATTGGATGTCACTCTAGCAACTAGCGAGAGTATCGATTAACATTGTTGCGGAAACATGCATCAGGGATACCGTTTCTTGTTCGGATTGTTTCAGGAACAGAAGCTAATGTCATGATGCGGCCAACACCAGTATAGGCTATGGATGACAGAAGCGGAGAATAGCCCCGCTTGAACGAGACCGGAAAGCAAAATCCAGGTCGCGATCGTTCGCTGCCCACTTCCAATGTTGGCAAACAAGCTCGTCCCCGCAGCAATCTGAAAAATCGAAACGATTGGAAGCGCTAAGAGAAGTAGGCATAGTCCATATGCGCATTCAGCCACAGATCCCCCGAGGTTAATGAAATTGCCTGAACCGATTGCCGTTCCGCCATAATGAGTGAGCGTCCCAACGACGCCTACCAGGCCCCAACCTCCAAGAAGAACACCCATGGTCGCAATCGTCAGAGCCCGTTTTCGAGTCCAAGCGAATCTCAATAGCTAGTCCACCTATAGTCCCTAAGAGTTGTCCTGTGGAATCCTATCTCGGGACTCACTTTTGGGCTTATCCAGAAAACGCAGAGGCGAGCGATCTACCTATGAATATGTTGGCATGTAGAGTTCCGCTCGTCAAGGCTTTCCCACAATAGAGCTGGAAGAGATCCATTGAAAACAAGCCATCCTCTCACCGTCCTTCTCGATACTAGCTTCCTTCTGATAATGCTAGAGCAGAGAAGAGACATTGACGAAGAGCTACGAGACCTCATAAAAGGTCCAGTTCGAGTCGCCACCCTTGACATGGTAGAACGCGAGCTCCAGCGCCTCGGAAGAACTCGATCCTCCAAAACCGGTGGTCTTGCCAATGCTTCTCTTGAGCTTTTGAAATCGAGAAGATACTCGATCTTGACATCTGGAATTGAGACGTCGGATACAGACGCTGCCATACTCTCTTTCTCATTAGCCAAGAATGAGCCATTAGCAGTCGCAACCGTTGACCGCAAATTGAGAGCTGCTCTATCCAGGCTGGGTTCACAGGTAATTTATCCGAAGCGTCAGCGAGGGTTGTTGATGTCGAAGAGTGTTCCTCCAGTTCGACTTAAATAACGCCCAGCCGGGGTCCGCGGTGTAATCAAGGGATCAATAGTTTGGCAAGGCTCTATTCAGGTAAGAGAGGAAGTTCAGGATCGACAAGACCTGTTAGCAGACGTCCTCCTGCCTGGTTCAAGTACGAGCCTGAAGAGGTAGATGCCCTTGTTCTGAAACTGTCCAAGGAGGGAAACACGCCCAGCCTTATCGGGCAGATTCTCCGTGACAGGTATGGCATTCCGTTGGTTTCGCAGGTTGCCGGTCGACGTCTTGAGAAGATTATTCCAGAAGAGGGTCGTACGAAGCTTCCTGAGGATCTTGAGAATTTGTTGAGAAAGGCGACGAGTGCGACTAGGCACCTTGAGAAGAATCGGAAAGACTACCCGAACAAGAGGGACTTGGCGTTGATCGAGTCGAAGATTCATCGGCTTGTAAGCTATTATCGAAAGATTGGGAGAATTCCTAAGGATTGGGTATACAAGCCAGTTGCAGCCTCACTCGACTAGCCTCAACGAGCGGAGACTGGAACTTCAGCGAACCGCCGACGACACCGCATCGGTAATTAGAGAAGCGGCTTCTAAAGAATCAACGATTCTGACGGTAACGCATTTCGACGCCGACGGTCTAACCGCTGGTGCAATAGCGTTTGAGGCGGTGAAACGTCTCAATACGATTGTTCATCTGCGAATTGTCGAGAATCTCAGCGAGAGAACGATTGATGAGATCGGAGCGATTGACGCTGACTTCATCGTGTTCTCTGACATTGGCAGCGGTTATCTCGACATTGTATCCAAGGGGCTCAAGAATCGAGAGATCGTTATTGCCGACCATCACCAGGTACTGGGCGAGGCTCCGCCGAATCTACATCACTTTAACACCCATCTGTTGGGTTTCAACGGCTCTGAAGAGATCAGCGGAGCGGGAACAGCCTATCTTCTCGCAAAGGCGATCGATCCGAAGAACGTGGACCTGTCCGCACTCGCCATAGTGGGATGTCTTGGTGACCAGCAGGATAAGGGTCCCAAGAGATCTCTAATCGGGCTCAACACGGAGATTCTTGATGACGCGGTCAAAGCTAAACTGGTCGAGGTCACGCAGGACCTGGTCCTGTTTGGAAGACAAACCAGGCCAATCCACAGGGCGATCGCATCAACCACAACCCCGTTCCTGCCGGGACTGAGCGGCGAGGAAGATCGCTGTCTAGCGTTGCTTGACTCTGTGAACCTACCCACGAAGGTGGATGATCGTTGGAGGACTATCTCTGATCTCTCGCTTGAAGAGAAGAAACGACTTGTCGACAAGATCATTCGACATATGATCTCGCTGAAGCTCAGTGGAGAAGTCGCCCTTGAACTGATAGGGTCCGTGTACACGCTGAGCAAAGAAGAACCTTCAACCCCGCTCCGGGACGCCCGGGAATACGGGTCTCTCCTGAACGCTTGCGGCCGCATGGGCAAGCCAGGCCTTGGGGTAGCCTTGGGCTTGGGCGACCGTGGGGCATCCTTTGAGGAAGCCCAAGAGGTCTACTCAGAATACCGAAAATTCCTGTCGAAATACATGAACTGGATCACCTCTGATCCAAAGTCGCTGGTTCAGAAGGGACACTTGGTAATTGTCAGGGGAGAAGGGGTGATCGATGAAAACATGACCGGAGCCGTCTCTTCCATCCTTTCCTCCTCGAACCTTTTCGGCGGATCAAAAGTAACCTTAGTGGTAACCGCGACAAAAGAGGGCGAATCAAAAGTCTCCGCACGCGGAACCGATCAGCTGATCGAGAAAGGACTGAATCTCGGGAAGATTCTTCAGGACTTGTCGCCCAAGTACGGTGGATATGGAGGCGGCCATGCGATAGCAGCAGGCGCTACCGTACAACGTCAGAACTTAGAACCGTTTCTCACCCAGTTTGAAAGGACCGTCGAGTCGACAATCAAATGATAAGAGCGCAGATCAAAATCTCGACACCGAACAGGGCAACGTCCAGGTCGCTTGTAGCATCGGTCCAACCGGATAACTTGAACATGAAAGGTCTCAAGGTGAGGGGAAAAGCACTGGACCGGACCGCATCTTTCAGTCTCGAATTCGGTGGAAAGATTGAAACATTCATATCCACCGTGGACGACCTCCTCCGCTGTCTTCAAGCAGCAAAGGAGACGCTAGAAAAAGTATCAAACTAATGGAATAGAGACTGTGTCAAAGACCACCAAGAAAGTGCGGGACAAGTGGAGAACCAAGGAATGGTACTCCGTATACACCCCCGCCTACTTTGGGGAACAGAACGTTGCTGGAATACCTTGCGAGGATCCGAAGAAGCTTATCGGCCGAGTCGTAGAAACGACGCTGTATGATATTACCAATGACTTCTCCCACCAGTCCATCAAACTATACTTCCTCGTAACTTCGATTACAGGTGATCGAGCGGATACAATCCTCAAGAGCCACGAATACTCTACTGACTATCTCAGAAGCCTTGTCAGGCGAGGAAGTACTCGTATCGACGGGATTTTCACCGGTCGAACAGTTGACAGCTATCTCACACGAGTCTACATCGTAGGATTCAGCCACGGCAGGATAAACGGCTCCCAGGAACATGGGATACGACAGGTCATGGGCAAGATCGTCGCCGAAAAAGCATCCAAACTCACCTACTCGCAACTCTGCCACGAAATGGTCCTCGGAAAAATGGGATCAGACGTCTACAACGAAGCCAAGAAAGTTTGCCCGTTGCGTCATATCGGTGTGCGCAAATCAAAACTGCTCTCCATGCCATTGAGCCTAGAAGATGCAATGCCCAAGGGAAAGGTCCCCAAGGAAGTCGTCGAAACTTCGCCTGAAATCGTCGCGGTTGCTCCCGAGCCAGCAGCGTAGCGCTGCCCGCTTTTGAACCTGCAGTTCGGCAGTTCTGGTATCCGGGGCAAATATCCTGAAACAGTAAATTCATCAGTTGCCTTCGAGCTAGGCAAACTCATCCCAAGGATCATGGGAGAAAAGCTGGCACTTGGAAACGATCCGCGATACTCCGGCCCAGTTCTAAAAGCGTCATTTCTTGCGGCTGCGCTTGAAAACAGAGCGAAAGTTCTAGACTACGGCTTGATTCCGACACCAGCACTCGCTTACCAGACAAAGTCTCTGGGACGATCAGCTGGAGTAATGATCACAGCTAGCCACAATCCGCCAGAGTATAACGGGTTCAAAGTGTTCAACAAGTCCGGGGAGGCTCTCGACGACGAAACGAGACTGAGCTTGAAAAATCCGAAAAAGCTTCCTTACGATGGCAGGGCTTCTAGCCTTGAGCCTGCGGACCCAAGAGAGTACAAGGAACTGCTTGCCCGGGTGGCCTTCAAGAAGAAATGGAAAATTGTACTTGACCTAGGCAATGGTGCCGCCTCAAGTCTCGCTCCCGCGATCTATCGAGAAAGACTGGACAAGGTTACGACCATCAACTCGTACCCTGATGGAGGTTTTCCCGGCCGAGGCTCCGAACCCACACGGAAAAGCGTGCAAACTCTCGGTAGCATGGTAGTCGAGACTCATTTTGATGCAGGGATCGCATTTGATGGTGATGCAGACAGAATGTACATTGTAGATGAGAAGGGGAGTTGCCCGTTGCAGGATAGAATACTTGCATCCTACATCGCCTTCCTCGCAAAACGCTCAAAGGGTCCCTTCGTGGTCCCGCTCGACGCGTCTATGGTCGTAGATGAGATAGCCGAGAAAACAGGTGCGAGGCTGGTTCGAGGCCCGGTCGGCGATGCTAAACTTCTACGGGAAGCGAAGCGGTTGGGCGCGAACTTCGCCGGAGAGCCCTCCGGGGCATGGATACACCGCGACTACAACAACTGCCCAGACGGACCCTTATCAGGACTATTATTTCTCAAAGCAGCAGAAACCCTTGGTCTCCGAGTGTCAGAAATGGTCAGGGACGTTCCGGAATACCATATGATCAGAGAAGGGATGAGATATACTGGAAAGCTCTCCCAAGGCAAATTCTCCAAAATGGCTAACGGTTTGAAAAGGATCCTTGGGAAAAACTCGTCGGTTGAGACAAAGCTCGGGCTGAGGGTAAACACTGATCGCGCCTGGGTTCTCGTCCGGGACAGCGGAACAGAACCCGTGATACGCGTGACCGGCGAATCGAAAGATAGATCCGAGGCAACGAGAGTGATGAGAGAAACGCTTCGACTCTTGAGACAAGTCCTGAAGGGACGGTAAGACCGATTGAAAGCAGCGATCCTCGCCGCGGGTAGAGGAGAACGTCTCTGGCCGCTTGCCGAGAAGAATCCTAAGCATCTACTTCCAATCGGTGGCGAGCCTCTCCTACAGAGAACAATCAGAGGGCTTGTCCACGCTGGAGTCCGCGAGATCGTCATGGTAGTACAGTTTGAGGCGGAGAAGATCAAGAACTTCTTTGGAGATGGTCAACGGCTTGGTTGCAAGATCAGATACGTGAAACAAAAGAGGCTCGGAGGAACCGCCGACGCGGTGGGGACGTGCGAGAACGAGCTGCGAGGAGAAGACCGGTTTCTAATCGTCTACGGCGACAATTACTACGACCAGAAGGCTCTCAGCAAATTCGTCAAGTCATCGGACTCCAAGGATTTGCTGATGGGTGCGGCGGAGGTCAAAGACCCGTCGCGCTTTGGTACGTTGGAAGTCAAGAGGGGAAATATTGTCTCGATCCGCGAAAAGGTGGCTACCGGCAACCTCGGAGTCGTCAACGCGGGTATCTACGTTCTCGACAATTCCATCTTCTCTGCCATAAGGAAGACCCGCAAGTCTAAACGTGGAGAGTTCGAGCTCACAGATTCGCTAAGCTTGTCGATGGCTGAGGGGAGACGGATCCGGACGATTCCCTTCGGCAAGGGAGAATGGGTGGGGATTACATACCCTTGGGACCTTCTGGAGGCGAACCGGTCAGCGCTGGATTCTGACGAAGAGGTTCGCGACGGACAGACGGAACCAGGCGTGTATCTGAAGGGCAGCGTTAGCCTGGCGAGAGAATCGCATGTGAAGTCTGGCTCCTACATCGAGGGTCCCGTTTATGTCGGCGAGGGTGCAATAGTGGGCCCTAATGCCTACCTCCGACCGGGAACCTCGCTTGGAAAAGGAGCAAAAGTCGGTGCTGGCTGCGAAGTCAAGAACAGTATCGTCATGGACGAGGCCAAGATTCCCCACCTCTGCTATGTCGGAGACAGCGTTCTGGGCAATCATGCATCACTAGGAGCGGGAACGAT
Organism: Candidatus Bathyarchaeota archaeon; assembly: GCA_005883085.1. Classification (GTDB taxonomy): domain Archaea; phylum Thermoproteota; class Bathyarchaeia; order 40CM-2-53-6; family 40CM-2-53-6; genus 40CM-2-53-6. The sequence continues at coordinate 13,026 of VBAY01000035.1, read as the reverse complement.
CACCGCCAATCTAAAATTCAATGATTCTAACGTGGAATCAAGGGTAAAGGAGCGGCCGGTAGACACGGGACAACGAAAGCTGGGCGCAATTATCGGTCATGGAGTAAAGACTGGTATCAACGTCTCCATCTTCCCTGGAGTCAAGATCGGGGCAGATGCGTGGATTGGTCCCGGAGCAATTGTCAGAACAGACGTCCCATCAAAAGCTAGAGTGAAATGACCTCATAGGATCGAGTAATTCGTCGGGAGAGACGTGTGGCGTTTCATTGGTGAAGGACAAATTGCCATTGGACTCAGTACACGCGAGTCGAACTCGGGTTGGCGCTCTAGCCCTTCCGATCTCCGGTTTGGTCGCAGCTTCGGCAGCTTTAGTTCCAGGCATCGGTCTCAACCCTGCTGTTGACCCTGCCGGTTTCGCTCAGGCCGCAAATTACGTGGGTCTTGCTAACCTAGTCGGCATAGTCAGTTTGGTCTTTTTGCTGTTCGGCTTCCAGGCTTTGCACGCATTTCTTGAAAGAGATTCTGTCGACAAGTGGGCGTTCGCGGGCATGATCCTCAGCTTCATCGGTCTCGGCCTGTTCTTGCCGTTCTTGGGAATCTTTGCCTTTGCCGGACCCGTTGCAGGGAAATTCTATCTCAGCGGTAATCTTCAGGCAGTCAGCATCATCTCAGAAGCAACCGGCACATCGAACCCGGTTGCCCTTGCCATTGGTGGAGTCTCTGTACTGTTCTCAGTTCTTGGGGCGATTCTCTTCTCCGTGGCCATTTGGCGATCCGGCAAGCTGCCGAAATGGTCGGCTTTCGCTTATGCTATTTCGGCTCCCCTGAATTGGGCGCCACATTACGTTCCCGTTCTCTGGCTCTTAGGTGGAATACTCCTTTTTGGAGCTGGGATTGGAATTACACGAGGAATTTGGAAGGCTCCAAACGAAGAACAGTTAGCTATCACCTAGAGCTAAGTCCCTCGACGCGCAACTTACCGGGGTGATCAAGTTCCCCTTCGAGGTCGAGTCTCGTTCCCGTGAACCACTCGGCTACCTTGACATTCGTTCGGGTGTGCTGTGTGACTCGCGAAACTGAGACTTCGGACGCCCCTTTTGCCAGCACGAGATATGGTATGATCATATCTCCCATATGGCGGTCCAGCATCGCTGCCGACTCGACCTCTTCGACGAGGATTCTTCCGGCCGTCGAGCCTACTTCCTCGGCGGGTCTTCCTCTCTCCCCGAGAGCGTCTGATCCCAGAATGTTCCCGATTTGATTTTCTGCTGACAACACTATTCCACTCCCGGGACTCAACTGGCTCCTATCGTCTAGAACTTCAATGTCGATTGAGGGAGACGGTAACTTCGCTCCTTCGAGCCATGTCTTGGCTGAGGTTGCCTGTCGTTCCGCTACGTGCCTCGGTAGAGCTGTTGCGTGGCTGATACCATGAATTCTTGATATAGACGCTGACCTCTCGTTTGTTAGTGGTTGCAGCTTCGAGGGACCTTGTGTCGAGAATCTGACGAGTCCTCCTCCCTTCGGATAGTGTCCCCTTCTAACCAACTCCAACTCACCCTGGTACCCGATTTTCTTGAGAATGGGCAATGTGATAAGACGGACGTAGTCGATAGGTGGACTCCACTTCACATCTGTTCCACCCGTAATCTCTAGTTGGACTGTTCCGGGTGCAAACGCGAGGATAGGAATGAGTGTTTGAAGGACGAGGGTGACGCTTCCCGCGGTGCCCACGTCAAATCGGAATGATCCTACTCTCAGTTTTCCTGGTTTGAAGACAAACTCGGTGGAACCGACTGCTAATCCTTCGAGATGTCCAGAGCAAAGCTCGGCTGCTGCTTTAACCCCGGTCATGTGTTGTGGTCTGATTCCCGGTTCGGCTCGGCCCGCTCTAATATTGAACACATGGATCTCTTTCGATAGTACTGCTGCGAGAGCAACTGCTGTTCGGAGAACTTGTCCGCCACCCTCGCCGTAGCTCCCGTCTACCTCGATCATCTTGCGCCCAGCGTTGAACGACTATTCTTTAAGGAGAGCAGCCCTCGAAGAAAGAAGCGAAGCAACTAATGGAAAAACTGACTCTTGTGACCAAAGAGCACGACGAAACCTGGTTTGGCGTACTGATTGACAATCAGGGCAGATTAATTGCCTCAGCTTTCTCGATGTCAGAGAAAACCCTAGAAAGACATCTTCGTACCGATGCCCCGAGAACTCCCATTCGCGAATTCACGAACGAGTCAAACATTGCCTTGAATCAGATGATCAACATCTATGAGGGCAGGAAGACGACCAACAAGGTGCGCCTCGACTGGGATAGTGTACCAGAATTCCAGAAGAATGTCTGCCAGCGCATGAATGAGATTCCAATGGGAAGAGTGACGAGCTATGGATTGATAGCCAAACGGATCAGCTCGGGTCCAAGAGCAGTTGGAACCGCCGTTGCAAGAAACCCATGGCCATTATTCATCCCATGTCATCGAGTCGTCCCCGCAAGCCTGGAAATTGGCAACTACTCTATCGGAGGGACGCTTTCCGAGCATGGATGTGAGGTCAAGCGGGACCTTCTAGAGCGAGAGGGCGTATCGATAGAAGGCGGTAAAATTGCTTCGAAGGCCCTTTGGGTTCCGACCGGGGCTTGAGAGTTGACGACTGGCCTCTATGTGGGCCGGTTCCAGCCATTCCACCTCGGACACCTTGAAGCGGTAAAACATATTCTGGCTAAAGTGGACGAGCTAGTCATAGTCGTAGGAAGCGCCCACGACAGTCACACTATCGAGAACCCGTTTACTGCCGGAGAACGGATCACCATGATACGGCTGGCTCTAAAGGAGGCGAAGATAGATGCGAACCGATACACGGTATTGCCTCTTCCTGATGCCGAGTTCCACAAGGTATGGGTCTCCCACCTCCTCTCCCAAACACCCAGCTTTGACCTCGTCTTCACAAATGAACCTCTGACAGGTAGGCTTCTCAAAGAGGCAGGGATGCGAGTTGAGAAGATACCCATGTTCAACCGAACCGCGTTCACAGCAACCGAAGTCAGAAAAAGAATCATAGAAGGAAAAAACTGGGAAGAACTCTTACCGAAATCTGTTGCCGGTTACGTGAAGCAGATCAAGGGGGAGGAACGAATGAGAGAGATTGCCCAGACCGACAAAGCGAACTAGAATCGAAGTTCCAGTTTGTCTAACGGCTTTACGTCGAGTTTGTGTCTCGCGTCTTCTTCTCTGATTGCTATTTCCAGGAAGCCTTGACTTCCGGGTAGTACTGCCATGGCTCCCTTGTCAACTTCGTAGTAGGATCTCGCGTATTGAGCTTGTAGCTTTCGGGTTCCTGTTCGGATTTCAACGCCTTCTCCAAACTTCAGAGGTATTTTCTGAAACATCTCCTCACCGACATTGGTGATGACGTTTCCAAAAACATCTACGTGCAACACCTGACAGCTGAGATTTTTCGCAGACAACTTCGGCTGTGATACGTCGAGTTTTTCCAGTTTGGAGATTCTGGGTCCCACTTCCTCGGGTCTCCGACCAGAAGCTATCAGGCCGGCAGCGTAAGCGAACACGTCCCTCCCATGAAACGTGGATGAGACCGAGGTTCTGTGAAACTCCTTTTCTCGAATTTCATAAATCGACTTGAGACCTAGCTTTTCGCTTGCGCGGGCCATTAGACCATTGTCGGGTCCAATGAGCAAGCCAGCGTTGCATTCGATAACAATCGCCTTTCTAGCGCTTCCAACTCCAGGATCAACGACTGCCACGTGTATCGTGGCTTCTGGAAAGTAGGGAGCGGACGTTTCAAGAATGAATGATCCCATCTGAATATTGTGTCGTTCGACATCATGGGAAATGTCCGTGATGACAGCATTCGGGCAAAGGTCGAGAATAGTTCCTTTCATCTGTGCAACGTACCCGTCTCTTGATCCGAAGTCAGAAAGTAGAGTGACGACTCTCATCAAAGGGTTGAGACCGAAGATGTGAGACTTAAACGCTCCAACCAGGCTGGTTTCCTTAGAGACAATGGAAGGTCGCCTTCGAAACTGTCACGCGTCCCTCAGAGGTAAAAACTGGAGGGCTTGGACTAGCTACAACGCAACCAGATGTGAGACTGAAACAGTCACCTGGTCAAGGTATCCACTGTTACAGAGATGTGATGGTCTAGGTTATTGTCTCAACGCACCATGATCTTACCTCTGAATGATCTGGCATTCATACTAGGAGACGTCTGCATTATGCTTGGAGGCTACAAGCTCTACATGAGACACAGGATGGCGAAACGGAAGAAGAGACAGCGAGAGTTCCTGGCAAGGGGAGAAGCCTGATTAGCTTGTTCGTCGGTGCTTTCTTCGAATTCTCCGCGGTCTTCGGCTAGTTGATGTGCGCCAGCAGGCCGGAAAACATCGTTTGGATAATATCGACAAACGCTTTTCTGGTCTCCTGCCTGTTCATACTCGCCACTTCCCAAATCAAGAGTCCGTCATGGACTGCGATTGCCCTTCTTGATCCAGATGATGTCATGAAGTCGGGGAGAGCGGGTGCTCATCGTTCCACTGGTTCTTGAAAGCCTTGAACTCTCTACGGTAGACTACGACAAGAGGGACCCCAAGGACGACTGGCAATAGGATTGCTATCAGCAAGAAGGGACCGCTCAAGGACGAGGCTACGACAACGAACACTGTTTCTAAAACGATCAGCCCGATACCGAGTACCTGATATGGTCTGCTCCATCGCAGGTAGTCGGGATGGTTGGTCCGAAGATGGATCAGAAACTCTTTCTGAAGAACGTCTCTCGCACTCGAACCTCTTCTGGACGCGAAGCGCGGTGCGTCCGTAGATATCCACTGACCGCAAATAGGGCACTTTTTCCCTGCAGTCGAAATCCCCATAGGTCTTCCCGTTGGCTCTTAGCTTGTCAACCCGATAAGACTTAAAAGAACCACGACTTCGTTTCGCGAAATAATAGCCGGCAGGGTTGATTCTTGAGTGAGACCCAGAAACTTCTGATGCTGCCGGGTCCTACCAATGTTCCGCCTCGGGTGATGAGGGCGATGTTGAAGCCCCTTATTGGTCACAGGGGTCCCGAGTTCAAGGAGCTGTTCAACAAGCTTCTGAGTAAGACCAAGAAGGTCTTCGAGACGAAGGGTGACATGTTCATTCTTACCTCCTCGGGCACTGGAGCCACTGAGGCCGCCCTGCAGAACATAACCGATGATGGCGACAAGATCATCGTTAACGTAAACGGGTTCTTCAGCGAAAGGCTGGGCGAAGCAATCAAGGCCTACGGAGGAAAACCTGTCATTCTGGGCTCAGAATGGGGTAAAGCTCCCCGAGTCGAGGATTTTGAGAAGATTGTGAAGGCGAACCCTGACGCTAAGGCGCTTGCAGTCGTCTACAACGAAACATCCACTGGAGTAACCGTTCGGGCACTTGAACGGCTTGGAGAGATGTGCGCGGAACATGACATGCTCTTGATGGTGGACGCGATCTCAATTCTGGGCGGCGATAAGTTGCCTGTCGATGATTGGAATGTGGATATGTGTGTGACGGCGAGCCAGAAGTGCTTGATGACCCCTCCCGGATTGGCCTTTATCTCGGTTAGCGACAAGGCGTGGACGAAAATCAAGTCGAAGAAAATCAATCGCTCCTATTACCTCGACCTCCAAATGTATCAGAAATATATCCAGGACGGCTACACGCCATTCACACCAGCTGTGACCCTTCTGTACGCGTTGAACGAGGCATGCGACATGATACTCGAAGAGGGGCTGCCGGCACGCTATGAACGGCACAGGATATGTGCGGAGGCGGTCTACAATGGAATGGAAGCAATGGGTCTCGGGTTGTACGCGGAGAAGGAATCTCGATCGCATACGGTTGCTGCTGTTAACAGTCCTATGGGGATGGATGAGGGGAAAGTGAGGGAACTGATAAGAACGAAGTATGGAATAGACTTCGGGGGAAGCCTCGGGAAGGCGAAAGGAAAAATGTTCAGAGTTGGAATCATGGGCAACGTAGGATCCGCCGACATAATGACAACAGTTGGCGCCATAGGATCCGCGACATCAGAACTGGGTTTCAAGGCCAAGGTTGACGAAGGGTTAGAAGCAGCGAGAGAAACCCTATCAAGACTACCCGGAAAGGTGAACTGAGAAACAATGGCAGTCAAACCAGGAGACTTCCTACTAGTCAACTACACCCTAAAAGTGAAAGAAAGTGGGGAAACTGTTGACACCACCTTCGACTCTGTGGCAAAGGATGCTCACATTCATCGAGAAGACTCAACATTTGGTCCAAAATTCATCATTCTCGGAGAAGGATGGCTTCCGAAAGGGCTGGAAGAGTCTCTCGTCGGACTGGACCCTGGAACAAACAAGACGGTTGAGTTGACTCCTGAGAAGGGTTTTGGCAATCGAGACCCTGGAAAGATGCGGCTAGTCCCGCTAAGACGATTCAGGGACAAGGAATACCCAACTCCTGGCCAGCAAGTGGAATTTGACGGAAGGCCCGCTGTTGTTCGGGCTGTGGGTGCAGGACGAGTTCAAGTCGATTACAATCATCCGCTCGCAGGCCGTACTTTGGTATACGATGTATCAATCGACAAAGTCCTAGAAAACGAGAACGAGAAGATACTCAGCCTAATCGCTCTGAGAATTCCTGAGGTTCCGAAGGAAAAGTTCGCGCTCAAGAAGCATCAAGACGATCTCACGATCGAGGTGCCCGAGGAGGCCTTCTATCTTAGCGGACTCCAGGTTGCTAAGAAGGCTGTTACATCAGACCTTCAGAAATTCTTTCCGGACATAGATACTGTCGCTTTCCAAGAAGTCTTCAAGAGGTCCGAGCCAAAACCAGAATTGCCCGCTGCCACCCCGAAACGGGTGGAGGTTTCTCCAGAGAAAGAGGAGAAGGTGGAGGCAGAGCCCGAATCGGCCCTCAAGAAGCCGAAATCCCCCGCGAAGAAAAAAGGAACAGCGACACGGAAACCATCCACGACCACCTCCCGCAAGAGACCTAAGATGGGATCCGAAAACCAAAGATAGACCGATTCAGTTCAGAGAAATGTGGTCCATCGTGAGCATAGACGCTGGTCCAAGGTCTGAATATTGTTGGGGGGCAATTTGGTCGACCGGACGGGTCGGTTTCAATAGGGCTCTTTCTAGTCAAAAAATCTCGCTGTTTTCAATGCGCTACGATAGAGGGTCCCGACAAGGCCCAACTGGGGCCTAACTGGTCGCCAATCCTTAAAGCGACGATCTCACCCTAGATCGTACATGGCGATAAATCAGAAATTAATTCGATTCTACGAATATGCTCAGTCGTACGTCAGGAAAGAGCGGAGCGAGGAGCTAGAAGAGATGCGGCAGACCTCGTCCCCCGATTATTTCCTGCGACTAACTCCGGACGAATTTATGAGAGAATACGTATGGACAGTCTACGCGGCTGGTTTTAAGAACGCCGTACTTGAGAGGAAGTTTCCCGCTTTGGAGAAAGCTTTCGAGGACTTCAACCTAGACCGAGTTTGTCGGATGACTTCAACGGCTACCGCCCTAAGCATAATCAATCGCACTAAGAAGGCAGAAGCGGTTCTTGAGGGGGCGCGTCTAATATCGAAGATAGGTTTTCCTAATCTTAAGGAACAGCTCGTCAAGCTGGGAGCTGATGCGCTAGTTCAGCTTCCTTACATCGGTCCAGTTAACAAGAGCCAGCTGGCGAGAAATATTGGCCTCGCAAGCTTGCATAAGAATGACGTTTGGGTTAAGCGACTGGTGCGATTATCTAGCTCGAAGGATGACAAACAGATGATAAATGATTTGTCTCAAAGATTTGGCGAGAAACCGGGGATTGTGGACTTGATTCTATGGAGATTCTGTGCAGATAATGCTTGGAAATTCCATGGACATTCCAACCTAGACGATTTCTATGGAAGTCTCTAAGAATACTCACAATCAGACGACCCCACACCTCTTCATTGAGTGATCAAGTAGCTTGACACGAAGCGCGGCTAGTTGGTGACGTGGCGTGAGCAAACTCCCTTTGAGGGCCGCCTATGAGTTTGGCCGGGCGCATGATCTTGATTCAGATGTAGAAAGAATAAGACCAAAATTCGGCACAAACAAAGTGAGACTAGGAAGCTATACTTCTAGCATCACTCGGGGCTGGATTATCGTATTATTCCAATCGAGGGGCATCTTTGATGATTTTTGTCGCAAACACTGGCCATACTATCAAACGAAGTCAGGACAAACGGAGGCTCAGCGATACCTCAAGCTCGTGATTGAAGCGGCATTTGGGACAGCGAAATCTCCCAAGTAGGCTAAGGTAAGTTGTACGAGGGTGTACTAGTTAGACCCCTCACGTCGCATGGAATGACATGGCCATCCAGGTCCTTAGCAAGTTCATAACCACCTCTGAATGGTTACAGCCAGCCCTCATCTGTTTAGTTCGAGTACGCACGAGTCGCTATTCTCGAAGCTCGAACTTAGATCTTAGGTCGTGAAATTTCCAAGCTCCATCGTAGAATTCGACAAATTCCTCGTAGGATTTGAATGTGTAGCGGTTCCTTATTTGTTTGAAAGGATAGGTAGCAACTTCCTTCTCAAATTTCGCTCTTTGATCTTCTGGTGCTATCACGAAGAATCTTGCGTTGGGCACATGTTTGCTTATTTGGAATTGCCTTAGCAGACCCTGCTTCACATTCGTAGTGTGCTCGACCTCGAAGCAAACGGCTGGAAAATCATCTTTAAACCAAATCACATCAATATCTTTGGCCGATTCCAAAACACGCTTGGGAGCGAAGTCTGGAACCTCTTCGAGAGTGGCTATTTGCCCAAGAGTTCTCGGAATCACCGTTCTGTATCCCTCTAATTCTACGACTTCATAGAACTGTTCACCTGGATCTTTGCTTGGATCCGATGTGTAAGTATCATATCCAAGAATATTTCCCAATTCGAGTATGGCGGCTTGCGCCATTTCGTGTGCGTCAATTGTCACCAGAGCAGATTTCTTTTCTTCAATCTTGGCTTCAGAAACCTCGCTTAATGCGTTGGGCAGAACCCCCACATGTCTCTCGTGGAATCGGATGAGCGTCTGTGGCGAAAGTTTCTCGTCAAGAATACCGGCCACCTTCGCATATCTTCGTGCGAGTTGCAAAACTCGGCTTTCAGATAATTCGAAAATCCGTCCTTTGGTTCTCTTGCCAACAAAAGCGCTTAGTTCGCGCAAGAACTCAGGCTCGAGCGCAATTGTCTCGGTAGGTCTGCCCATCTTTCGACGGACTAGAATTCCACCGGTGCTAAGGTCTTGGATTTGCAGGCCCTTCACAACCGGCTCTTTAGGAAGCCACTTCTTGTTCTGTTCATCCCACCTACGCTTGGGAGTGCCGACTATTTCTCCTACGCTCAGACCATACCCCGCCATCAGTCTGAAAACAAGAGCATCGCGTTGACTTTCCTTCTTGGCTGCTGCAAGAATTCTCTTGACCTCATCGAGATTGAGGTTTCGTGACATATGCGAGATCTTTTGATCGACCAAGCATGGTATTAAGACAATAGTCGCTGTGGTTTGCCAGGGCCTACTTGCGGGCAAACCAGATCGTTAGTGGTTCGTTCCTAGAGTCGATTCTTCTGAAGACGGGTTGTAACTGGTAGAAACCATTGACAATGTGTTCGCTTGGTTGATCATTGGGACTACGCAATTTGGAGCAGATAGTCGGAGGTAGCTGAATTTCCCTCTGCGCGAATCGCGGTAGAGGTGGGAGTGAATGTTCCCTTTTGGCCAGTGTGCAACGTATAGAATGTGATGGTATCTCTCACTCCAGAGAATGAGTCTGGGTTACGTGATGATTGAATACGTAATGCTCATGAGCCAGAAAAGGATGAAAACTGAATACCAAGGTAATTGCAATACTGGTAAGCGCAATCGCGGTAGGGGCAATCGCACTCTTCTCAACCGGAGCACTCAGCCCTCAGCCAACCTCGACGTCCTCTTGCAATACTGAAAACTCAAACCTTCTAGTCGGAAGTTTCACGGCAAGCCAAAGCATACCCTATGCCTACACAGTCGAAGTCCATAATGCACAATCCGAGGTGGTGAAACTCACGTCTTACACGCTTGGGACACAGTCGTACAGCATCGACGTAGCAATCGCGGCAGGACAGAACGGAACGTTCACGACAGTCCAAGATCCTAACTCCGAAACCTGGATTCCAGTCAAGACATCGTGCGGAAACCAGATCATGACAGCATGGGTTAGTTCAGAGAACTACGCAGAAAACATCGCTCCGACTTCCGTTGCGTTCGAAGATTCAACGCATGTAGCCGTAGATCTCCAGAACAATGGCACCGCAAGTGCAATACTAACAACTTACTACGTCACAGATCCAAGCGGCAACGAATACGCTCTCGCAAACTGGAGCGGTCCTACAATAGCACCGAATAGCGTTACGACAACAACATTCAGCATCGGTTCGAGTTGTTCGCAATGCGCCCTCCATGGTTCAGCATTCGCTTTCACAAGCGGACACCAGTACACAATACAGGTCGTAACGGGACGCGGCAACCTCTTCACGTTCACCGTAACCCTGTACTCGGGTCACCACTACTCAATAGATCTTCAGATTGGATTCGGGAGCACGGCTTACTAGATCAGAACTAGCTATTTGTGTGCGAAGTAGACGGTTAGCGGGTCTTCCTTAGAGTCGATTCTTCCGAAGCCGAACCTAACCATCTGAATAATGCTTCCCACCTTCTCACCGATCAAGTTCGTCTCCCCGAACCCTCTCGTCCTTGTCGCGTCCGGCATAACCACTTCGCAGGAGATGCGTTGGTCGTCGGGAACCCATTGTATTAGAGGTGCTTTGAGCTCTCTGGCCTTCGCGTATTCCTGGCTGTGAAAAGTTGCCTTAACCAAATCTGGTTTGGTTGAATGAATCTCTACATTGAACAGTTCCATAAGCCGGACAACCTTCGCCTTCTCGAATACCTGCAGATCGGTTCCAGAGAGCCAGATTCGAGCAATACCCTCGCGAGGCACCACTTTCAAGGTGCGATTTCCAAGTGATGGTAGTTCCGGGTGAAGAGGCAGATGCGCTTCGAACGCCTGAGTAACATGGTCCACATCCATCGGGATAGGATTAGGGATGAAATTGTACCTGTGAGCTAGCTTGTCTATTTCCTTGCGATTCGTGGCGTTGATATTGTCCCAGCTCAACGTCGCGTCCACCGGACGAGCGCCCATCTCATGGACTATCTTTCGCAGAGCCTCAGGCGAGTATCCCCTCCTCCTGAGAGATGCTATGGTCGGGATTCTAGGATCGTCGAATCCATCCACCAATCCCTCTTCCAGCTCTTTCACCATCTCTGACTTGCTGAGCTTGAAGCCAATCATCTTCAAACGCCCATACTCGATCGCTTCAGGATAAGACCAACCCATGTGCTTGTAGAGAAAAGTCTGTCGCACCGCGTTGGTCAAGTGCTCCTTCCCACGAATTATATGGGTAACTCCCATCAGATGATCGTCTACAGCAGCGGAAAAGTTGTACAGAGGCCAGACCCGATACTTGGACCCGACCCTAGGATGAGGATACTTCTCGGGATCTATTATTCGGAAGGCTGGCCAGTCTCGAACCGCTGGATTCGGGTGACTCGTCTCCGTCTTGACACGAACAACAGCCTCTCCTTCCTTCAGCTCTCCACTGAGCATCTTATGCCACTGCGCAAGATTCTCAGCGGGACTCTTGGACCTGTGTGGACAGGCTCGGCCTGACTCGATTATCGCCTTGAACTGGTCAGGCTCACATGTACAAACGAACGCGAATCCTTGCCCGAGTGCTTTCTCCGCGTGCTCATAGTAGATTGGGATTCTGTCGCTCATGATGTACTCCTCGTCCCACTGACAACCCAACCACTTCACGTCTTTCTCGATCTGTCCATAATACTCGATAACCGACTTCTTCAGTCGAGGGTCCGTATCTTCAAACCGGAGGATGAATTTGCCCTTGTGTATCCTCGCGTAATCATGAGAGAGAAACACCGCACGGAGAGACCCTATGTGCAGTACGAAGTCAGGGTTTGGTGCAAACCGGGTTACAATCTGGGAATACTTGTCGACGTTCGGAAGCGGAGCTAGAACCTTAGCATCTGTGGGTCCAGCAGTAGCTCCTTTCTGCGATGACATTCGAGTATCCAGTTCTTGAGGACCCAAACCGATTGAGGTGTTAGAAAAGGTGCTTGTCGATAATCTCGGCGGGTCCACCTGGGTCCGAGACTAAGAGCGAGTTCGCGAGCTTGCTGATGTTTCGTCGAACTGACTGGGCAGCGTCTCGTGTGGTGTTCACGAAAACCGATGGACCAGTATCCAGGGAGAACCAGGCTGGAATGTCCTCTTCGGTTCGGAGCCTTCGTACCTCTCTGATGATTTCGATAGAAAGTGGATTGAAAAGAACGAGTCCCTCCTTACCGGTCATGGTGACTGCATGCAGATTGAGCGTATCTTCCTCGGCTAACCGTCCAATCGACTCCACATCCTTTCGCGAGATAGCCCGTTTCATCCTTGGAAGAATTCCTCGAAGGTAAACCAGCCTAGGCTTGAAAAACGGAGACTTGACAGCGTCAGCATGAGCTCTATCAGTTTTGATCTCCGACTCGATAGGAACAATTATCGTTCTAAGCTTAATTGAGCTAGCAGAAGCAAGCTCCTCGGCATACGACCGGCCGTTTCTGTTCGCGTACCAGATGGAGAACGCCCCGGCCAAGCTGCGCGAAGCAGAACCAGCGCCTAATCTAACAACTTCGGACAACTCGGGCGTCTTGATGTCCAGCTCCAACGCCCTTGCCGTTGCAAGTCCCAACGCTGCGAAACCGGAAGCCGAGAAGCCCAGTCCCTTGCCCTTTACGTCAGGATTCCTGGATTCGATTCTTGCTTTCAGGGACCCGAAACGAGACAAATGCCGGAGATGGTTGACGACCGCTAACACTCTGTCCTGTTCCTTTCGGGATGGCGACTTGCCGTTTATCCTGATACGATCAGCGT
>VBAY01000246.1 GCA_005883085.1 Candidatus Bathyarchaeota archaeon | reverse complement strand
AGATCCCTGTTCAGCGCGCGAAGAGGGGTCATGTAGAGAATCTTGACGCCTGGGCCTCTATCCGTACTCATCAAGAACCTGGTGAAGATAGGAAGGATCGCGGATTCCGTCTTTCCGCTTGCAGTCGGCGATATTAGAAGGACGTTTTTCCCTTCGAGGATCGGGGGAATAGCCTTTTCTTGGGCTTCTGTTGGTTTCTCAAATCCTCTTTCTTTGACAGCTTCCGCTAGGGGTTTCGGGAGAAGGTCAAAGATCGTTGAAGACAACTGGACAAGCAGGTCCTTGTCTGTTCGATAAAAACCTAGAAAGCGTTAAGGGGCAATTGTTCGGGGTTGTAGGTTTCAAGAGCTCTGGTGTTGCTTGAATAAGGATCTGGATAAGGCGTGGAGAGAGAGATTGGTGAAGAACCATCTTGACCTTATCATCCTCCGGCTCCTCAAGAGCAAGCCGCGCTGGGGCTACGAGGTTAACCTCGAAATCCGTGACCGATTCAAAGTCTACTTGAGCGCCGGAACACTCTATCCACTCCTCCATTCAATGGAAGAAAAAGGATACTTACAAGCAGTGTGGGAGGCCGAAGGAGGTCGAGGCCGAAAAGTGTACAGGATTACACCAAGAGGCGAAGAGTTCCTGACGGCAGGCGCCCGGGCCGCGGAAGAGTTTTTGAGGCGGATTCAGTACGAGGCCGAGATAGGACCCTTCCAGCAAAAGCATGCCTAGACTAGACTTGAGACTTTGAGCACTTATCTTCGCAAATTCTGGAAGTTTATCAAGAGAAATGAAACCGCACGGGGACTTCTCCTAGTAGGCATTGTGATACTCGGCGCCCTTGCGGTGTGGGGGGGAGTGCGGTTGGCGCTTAACACAGAGTACCCCGTTCTTGTCGTATCCTCAGGAAGCATGTGCCCTCCAACCAACTGCGTATTGCCGATTGGTTCCTTGATCATCATACGCGGCCAGGACCCTTCAACCATCGTCCCAGCTCCACCTCCAAACGGATCGATCATCGTATTCCGACCTTATGTCTGCGAGCCCGACTACCTGGTAGTTCACAGAGTGATCAATGAAGTCAAAGACAGCAATGGCTACTCCTTCCAAACAAAGGGTGACGGGAATGGAAATCCGGACTCTTGGGACGCACGATGCGGCACTGCCCTGACAATGATCTCAAGTTCACAAGTTGTCGGAGTATACCAAGGAATGATTCCCATCCCATACCTTGGCTCGGCGATTCTAGGAATTCGAAGCTTCATGTACGATGATACGACGGGACAACCACGGCCAGAGGGAATCCTAGTAATCGTGATACTCATCATAGCTCTGTTCGCCTTCGAAGTTATTGAGCCGTCGAAGAAACCGAAACCAGAAGCGGCAACCTCAGAACCCGATGTGCAGTCGGTTCCGACACAAGCCTAGAATTCTAGGCTTGATGAGTAGGAATGCCTCTCTACAAACTCGGGTCGAAGAAACCCAAAGTCCACCCCACGTCCATGCTTGCGCCCAATGCGAGCATCATAGGCGACGTTGTGATTGGTGCTCACACCAGCATCTGGCCGGGGGCCGTTCTCCGCGGTGACTACGGCAAGATTCGGGTAGGAGCAAACTGCAGCCTGCAGGATAACGTTGTAGTTCATTGCTCGTCCGAAAATCCTGGGGTTATTGGTAATGGGGTTACAGTCGCTCATAGCGCGATTGTTCATGCTTGCAGAATCGGCGACGAATGCCTCATCGGAGCCGGAGCGATCATTTTCGATGGCGCGAAGGTCGGCACTCACTCTATCATTGGTGTCGGCTCAGTGGTTCTTGAACGCAGAACCATTCCTCGACGGTCGGTCGCAGTAGGCGCACCTGCCAAGGTGATCAGGAGGGCCACCGACAAGGATGTTCGGATGATAAGAGAATCCTACCGAAGCTACGTGAAAATGGCCAAGAAATACTCCATTACAGGAGCTTTTAGCCACTCTATCGGTTGATGGCGGAGGCGTTTCGGGTTTGCGGATTCTAGAAGACTAGGGGGATCTACGTCGCGAGACACGCATGCATACCTTGTTTTTCTAGATGCTGTATTGTTAGCCGGGTCTTAGCAGGGACCCATCAATAACCCCATTTGCATCTCTTTGTCGTCATGCTGATCTTATCATCGACCTGCTTCCTCGGGCGTTTTCTAGGCGATTTCCTTGGCACCCTCAGGGGCGTCTGCCTTGTCCCGC
>VBAY01000258.1 GCA_005883085.1 Candidatus Bathyarchaeota archaeon | reverse complement strand
GTAAAGCTCGAAGATCTTTACACCTGGGACTGACGATGTGCGGCGTGGATCGGCGTGGTTCGGGATGGTTTGGTAGCAGCGCGGTAGCAGTGTCCGCCGTTACACTACGCTAGTGGCGGCGCTGTGGGCCAGCTCGAAGCCTGGGGTCGGCAGCCTTCAACGGACGGGCACGGCTACCCAACTATCTTTGATCCAGCACCTTCGATACAGTGTTGGTCAGGATTGTGAAGTTCTCGGTATTCACATTGACTAGGTTCGCGGCCACTCTGCGTTTCACACTCATCAGAATCGTGTTATTCATGTTGGCGTTCAGCTTATAGACCTTCATGGCGATATCGTCTCTTCCCTTTCGAAGAACCGCTAGCGGTATGGTGATACGGTTCTCCTGAGCGAACTTCTCCAGCCAGGGCCGACTGTCTTGCCCTTCGATGATGATCGCGACGACCCTGATGTCCTTGTTTCGACCCGCGAGTTCATCGAGCTCTTTCACCACGCTCGCCATGTCATCCCCGGCTTGCCGGAAAAACGCAAAGATCGCAGGAGCACCTCCGAAGAACTCGCAGACGTAGCAGACTTCCTTGCCTTTGTGGGGCCCGGTTACGGCCAGAACCGGAAATGACGGGGTCACTTCTCCCACAGCAAGACCGGAAACCGTCTTCGATTGTCCGGCCGAGCATGGTGCGCCGAATGTGATCAAGCTCGACACAGCGATGAGCACAACCAAAGGACTGCGCATCATTCCCCCGATTTTGCCGTCGGATATTTCAGTTCGCGCCACTTGGGTAAGCCACCCTGAAGAAGCTTCAATTTGCGGTAACCCAGTTTCTCTAGTTGAATTGCCATTTCGGTCGACTCTTCCTCGTTCTGGCATGGGCAGTACAGAAGCAGAGTCTTTGTGCGAGGAAGATTCACGGGCGGCGTGATCCTGTCCGTGTAGGGCAGATTGACGGCGCCCGGGATGTGCGCTTCAGCAAAATACTCACTCGGCTGGGTATCGACAATCACGATGTCCTGGGTTGCCTTGGAATCAATGAGTCTTTTCAATTCTTCACCGGTCATCAGCGGATATCGGCTTTCACGTTTCGGCTCGGCCCACCCATTCCGCGCACTGGAAACGAGCGATCCGAATGCAATGACCCAGATGAGAAGGGATGAACGCGTGATCAATGTTCTGGCTATCATGAGCTTTCCCTTCTAGTCGAGGACGAACTCTTTGAGCGGACGATATCCCGCTTTCTCCATGAGTTGATCCCATTTGGCGGGCAGCTTGACCTCCTTGACGGACCTGCCCCTACCACCAGCCAGAACCTGCGCCTTGTTTCTACTGGGATCTCCGCAGACGAGAATTCGAATCCCATTACGCGCGATGGATGGGGTCGTTTTGATTTCTTCCCATCCCGGAGCTCTTGGATACCAGGGCGGCAATTTCCCTTTCGCTGCGCGAGGATCGTTGAGTTCCCTCTGGAGCTCCCTGTCGAAAGAACCGAATACCCTGCCGTAAGACCCGTAAACCTTTGAGAAGGTCCACTCATATGTGGGCTTCCTCGCCGTCTCCACCAGGTCATCGACGAGCTTCTTCTTCGTATAGCCGCCCTTGGCGAGAACTTCGGCAGTGGTCGGTGTGATCAGCAGGGTTCGCGGCGAATTGATCATGCCGGACGCAAGGGCTTCGTTGTAGGTGATCCCGTACGCAAGGAGTTGCATCAGGATCTTGGGATTGGATGTCGATGGGATGGTGTTCTGTCCCATGAACGTGCTGCTGGCCGCAGATACCGTACTCACATCCTTGTCGAATCCTCCGGCCACGTGGTCCGGTTGCCAGTCAATCTTCTTCAGGGCCTCTTCATCTTCCGCGAGGACCCAGGACTGCAACTTCCCGAAGGTCCCCATCTGGGTTTCTTTCGCTCTGAAACCGGCTATGTTCCTCTCGATCAGACTCATCGTACGGCCGATGGCTTGATTGGCTTGGGCCGCGATCAGCCCCTGCCCGGACTCGATCCCGAGTTGCCTCGCTAACGGTCCGTTCACCCAATAGAAAGTGTTAAAGGAATGCGTGCTGCCGCCAGTAACTGCTAGGCGGAAGGCAGGATCGCCTATGGCTTGCACCGCCGCAATTATTAGGGGCATGTACT
>VBAY01000257.1 GCA_005883085.1 Candidatus Bathyarchaeota archaeon | reverse complement strand
CCTCAACCCCAGCGACTTTGGACAATACTACAATGAAAGCTACAAGCGAACCAAGGATGGCGGGTGGGTTCCCTCAAAGGCACGCGGCCACAAGAAGATCAGGGCAAAGTCAACTGCATAATGCAGATACTCGCTAGTTGTTTCCCTTTGTAGGCAACAAGGCTACTCATAGGATAAGACGCGTAACCCAGACCTATGAGCACTCTCTTGTCAGGATCTGTTCAGATCCGGATTCGGGGAAAAATTAACACGACCATATGGTCAAGATTATCGGGCTTAGGAAAAAGGAGGGGGCTTGACAGTTTTTCCAGGACGACATCTAGCACCATCAGGAATTATCCAGTTTTCACCAGATATCCATACAACATGACAAGCGCCGATAGCGCCGATGGTGCCATTATCGTAACTCCGGGCGAAACGACAAAACCTGTTGTCAGATGCTCGTCCTTGAACGCGACGCCGTCCACGTCGGCTACTTGGTAAGAGATGAAAACCAGGCTTCGATGGTTGCTCAATTGTTGTCTGAGCTCGATGGTGAAGATCGTCGAGTTCCCCGCATAACCCCTGCCCCCATCTATTCTCCAAGAGACATCGGTGACGACCAAGACCGAACCCACTGGAACCGTGAAATTCTCTGGTGTCGTTCCATCAGAATGAGATCTAGTACAGAACAGTTCGCGAGCTATCACGGGAGAGCCTTGACAGCGCAGCGTGACAAGCGACGAGGGTTCTTGTCCAAGGTGGGTCTTGGGGAAGTTTGTGACGAACACGTTGAGCACCTGAGATGCCGATGCAGATGCGAACACCCCGGTGACGAAAGTGGCGAGTACTACAATGGTCACGATGATTCCTTCTTTTCTATTCAAAAATCAACACACCTCCTTCCCATCACATGGCCCGCGTTTCGTCTGACGGCGACCATTTAAGAGAATCAAGGACTCTCACTGAGAGTCCTATTCCTCAAGTATGATCGAAAGCGGCTACGGTAGCCTCGGAGAGACTCGAATATCATGGAGAGAGGGGGACGATACAAGAGATCGGGCAGCCGGTCAGATCCTTCTCCCGCACTTGACAGGAGAAAGTTCGCTTATATGTCAGAACGAGGAATCGAATAGTGTGAGACCGGGTCACTCTTCTTCGCCTAGTGTTCCCTTGAAGGTTACTTTTGTCGGCATCATGCCCACTCTGTTCGCTCACTGCCAGCACTGTATGGAGATCATGCACGCGACCGGCATGGCTCCTTATTCGGAACAGCTGGAAGACTACCCGGAGGATGTCAAGAAACAATATTTCCAGCTCTCTGAGATAGCACAGAAGCTGAAGACAGAGTTCGGCGGGTCAGTAGTACTCGATCCGGTGGACTCGGCGTCCCCGCAAGGAGTCTGGTTATCGATCAGGCACCGAATCTTGAGGACTCCATGCATCTTGATTCAAGGGAACAAGGTCTTCAACAAATTTCCGGGCTACGAAGAGCTAAGAGCGACGATACTCGACGCGTTGGAGCGCTCCGGCCGTATAGCCTCGACCCGAGTTTCTCACTAGATCGATCGTCCAATCAGAGAGATAAGATCAATTGTCTTAGCCAGCTCGTCGATGTGCAGCCTGGCCACGAGGTGGAGCCTCGACGGTTCTTCCTCAAGCATCAGAGAATCAACGGTGTTCAGATCTTTCAATCTCGCAACCAAACCACTCCGTGCGACCAGTTGGTTCGCGAAATCGACACCCTTCGAGTAGACCGTGTACCCCAGCTCGCTAAGTTGCGGGATCTTGACTTCTTCAATGCCAGCCGTCTCCCAGGTGAGCTTCACCTTCTTCTTCAGCCTCGTAATCTCAACCTGGAACTTTACTGGGTCGGTCAGGGTAGCCCAGCAGTTCAGCCTGTCAGAATCCCTTGTGATCAACGCGTAGGGGTAGTAGATCAGATTCTCTCTAGCGCCTAACGTTAAGGCGAACTCTAGCTCCTTGAACCCGTCAGATGAACTGTTCATTTCACACTTTATTCTGAGACCTGCATGCCCGAACGATGCAAACTTCACCCTGGCCTTCGGGGAGAATCTCTCTTCGAACCAGTGAGCGTATTGCTTGAGAGTCCTGTGCTTGTAGTAGGTCCCGAGAAAGTAGACGACGACGAGGATAGTGGCTAGAGCCGCGACAACTTCGATATCTGAGAAGACGAAGGCCAAGACCAGTGACTAGGAGGCCGGCACCCTACATGATGCTATCTACTTTTCAGCGAACTCGTTAGTGAGGCTTGGTTGCGGCGTCTCCGCT
>VBAY01000077.1 GCA_005883085.1 Candidatus Bathyarchaeota archaeon | reverse complement strand
TCTCTCATTCGACCTCGACCAACAGGGCAACCTGCTAAAGCAGTTGCACGTAAAGAACTATGGCGACGATACTCGCCTCAGCGAGATCAAAAACGCTGTCCGCTGGACATTTCGGAAGATGTACGAGAAAACTATTGGCACATAGAGCCTAGCGACCTGGGGCTAGCGGCCCGCACCGCGACTCTGGAGATCGCTCTTCACAACCGAGGCGTAATCAATCCCATATGTCGTCTGAAGATAATCTCTCAACGACATTGCCGAACGTGCTTCGGAAATGAACCCCTCCTTGGGAAACTGAAAGGCTTGTGCCTGTCCACACGACTTGCACTTCGCGATAACGCTGTCGTATATGGTTCCTCCTGACATCCCGAAATCATGATCAACCGGCTCCAATTGGCCTCCGCAATGGCACTGGGTCTTCAAAACCGTAGCGTAGGTGGCCTGTATTTCCCGGAAATGCCCTTCTGCATCTCGGAGCAGCTGTTCCTTTAGTTCCAAGTACCTCGAGTCGTTCCCTAGCTCCGGCCTCTCGGTTTCCACCCTTCGAAGGCCATATTCCAGCAGGTACGCCATTGGATTCCCCGATGAGGCCATGACCTACCTTCGGGGCGGCCTTTGAAAGAAGAGATTGGTACCAGTCTTGAAGCCTTCAAGTTCTAGAAGATGGCCCTGCGTCCGGAAAAGGTCTCTTTCTACCAGGCCTGACAAGTGCATCATCCACATCACTCATCTGATGGTTCAATCCTCCGGCGGGCAAGATCACCGTCACCAATTCAGTTTGAAAGTTGTCAAGCGGGTAAACCTTAAGAAATCCCGTTTCCCCCTTGTTTTCGATTTCGGATTCAAAAAGAGGTATGATAGAAATGTCTGCACAAGGAACCCAGGGAGTGCCTGTACTCATTCTAAAGGAAGGAACTGGACGATCCACAGGCAAGGAAGCTCAGAGGAATAACATAACTGCCGCAAAAGTCGTGGCGGAAACTGTCCGCTCGACCCTCGGACCCCGAGGAATGGACAAGATGCTCGTCAGTTCCATTGGAGACGTAACAATTACCAACGATGGTGCCACTATTATGAAAGAACTTGATGTCCAGCATCCGGCGGCGAAAATGCTTGTTGAAGTGTCGAAGACCCAGGATAACGAGGTTGGAGATGGGACCACGACCGCTGTAATCTTATCGGGTGAACTTCTCGAGAAGGCTGAGAAGCTCTTGGACAAGGATGTGCACCCAACTGTCATCGTCGATGGTTACCAGAAGGCCGCGGAAAAAGCGATCGAGATTCTCGACAAACTATCGATCCCTATCGCGGAGAAGGATGATGTTATCCTCCGGCAGGTCGCAACAACATCAATGTACAGCAAGGGCATAGCAGTCGCCAAAGAACACTTTGCTGACATTGCCGTCAAGGCCGTCAAGCAGGTTGCCGAGAAAACTGATGGTAAGCTGAAGGCCGATATTGATCTGATCAAGATTTTGAAAAAGCACGGAAAGAGTCTGGAGGAAACTGAGCTGGTTAAGGGGATTGTTATCGACAAAGAGCTGGCGCACGCTCAGATGCCGAAGACGATCACTGGTGCACGGATAGCTCTTCTCAACGCTAAACTCGAAGTTGAGAAGACGGAGTTCGACGCGAAGATCAATATAAACAACCCTGACCAGATGCACCTGTTCATTGAGGAGGAGGAGAAGATGTTGGTGGACATGGTCAACCAGATCGAGAAGACTGGCGCGAACATCGTATTCAGCGAAAAAGGAATAGACGATGTTGCATTGCACTATCTGGCCAAGAAAGGTATTGGCGCAGTCAAGAACGTGAGTAGCGGTGACCTCGAGAAGTTGTCAAAGGCAACCGGTGCGAGGGTGGTCGCTAGCGTCAAGGACCTTGCAAAAGACTCGTTGGGAGAGGCAAAATCGATAGAGGAAGCTAAGATTGGCGAGGACAAGCTTCTGTATGTCCGAGACGCTAAGAATCCGAAGGCTGTTACGATCGTTATCCGAGGAGGAACAGAACATGTCGTGGACGAGGCGGACAGGTCGCTTCATGACGCTCTGTGTGTTGTAAGGAACGCTTTGGAAGACGGTAAGATAGTCGCGGGCGGAGGCGCTCCTGAAGCGGAGTTGGCCAAGCGATTGCGAGAATACGCTGTAAAAGTTGGCGGAAGAGAGCAGCTGGCTATCGAAGCATTCGCAGAATCACTGGAAGCAGTGCCGACCACTCTCGCGGAGAACGCTGGGCTTGACCCGATTGACGTCCTAGTCGAGTTACGCTCAAAGCACGAGCGAGCCGGAAGCCCGTGGTTTGGAATAGATGTCTTCTCAGGCGACGTGAAGGATATGAGGAAACAGAACGTTCTCGAACCGTTACGAGTGAAACAGCAAGTGATAAAATCGGCGTCCGAAGCGGCATCGATGATATTGCGAATTGACGATGTGATAGCCTCCAAAGGAGTCGACAAGGGAGCTGGCGGCGGCAAGGATTTCAAGCCGCCCGGCGACGACGAAGAGTTCTAAGACGAACCCTGCTCTTCCAGCTTTCGAATACTCGTTCGAACGCTCCTATGGAACTACTCTTGGGTCACGATTTACTTTCACAAGGGTCCGAGAGAGCCACTTATGCGACGCGAGGTCGAGTCGCTAAGACCCTCCCTCAGCTAGAGAAAATTCGCTGTCTGCCAGTGATTATTGGCGAGAAAGGCGATGCAGGGCACAGACCAGGCTTGGATCGCATGGCGTTTTGATGAGTCGTCACGAACGATTTGCTATGCAATTAAGGAGACGGCTCCCAGATTCGAGATCGGGGCAGAAAATAGGCGACTCCGGCGACTAATCGAATGTTCTCACTGGCCCCATACTGAAGCCAAAAGGATTCGGGGACTATTCATTCCTAGCGCGAGAGCCTTTTTTCTTGGATTACTCCTCTATGGATTAGCGACTAGATTTCGGTGAGTCTTTTCCTTACGTGATGCAGTATGTTCGGGGGGGTCCATACTGAGAACACTCTAACGTATCTAGGAGATGCTGCTGCTCGTATCGTGCTCGCGCTTCCTTGCTCCCGATAACCCTTGATGAAAGCATCCACATATCCCGCAAGCGTCTTGTCGAACGAAAGCCAATAGTGACCTGAATAGAAGAGAAACTCTGCCAGATCCCAGGAATAATCCCCTCTGTAGCGGGCTTGTTCAAGATCGACTAGAGTCACTTCGCCTTTCTTCTCAACCAAAAAGTTCTCTGGCTTCGTATCTCCTAGCGCAGCTTCAAGCCCGTGTGCCCCAGCCATCAATTTTCCTGCTTGGTACGCGGCCTCCTGTACTCTCTGACCGATTTGAGCTGCCTCGGCCAACCTTGGAAGAAGACTTGACAATTGGTCCCCAGAGACATAAGAGAACAGAATTGTCCGCGATTTCTGGTCGGCCCCTAGAATAGATGGCACAGGTATTCCACGTCGCGAAAGAAGGTCGTTGAAGGCGTATTCAGCCTCCATTCTTCTCTTTCCCGAAATTGAGAAATGAACCGACCCAAGCCCGAAGAGACTCAGTGTCACCCATTTCAGAGACACCCAGTTCGTGTAACGCTTAGCCACCAGCTTCTCACTGTCAACCTTCACCAGGAAGACATCGTTGACGAAACTGCCGATCCGTCGAATCGAAACCCGGCCGTCAGGACGATACCTCCTAACGATCTTCAAAATGAGATCCATTTCTTCAGGCAAGAGAACTTCTCCGTTAACTGGCCAATGATGGCCCTAGGACCAGTTTTCCTAAATATCGTCCAAGAACCCATCGTCCCACTCTGACAATATTGTCTACCGACAGAGGAAGCTCACACAACCGTCGAAACTTTCTCATATGCTCCGTTGGTACCTTCGCTCTCTTCCTCATCGGCTCATCGACAGCGCTACTGCTTCTTGAATGGACGAGCAGAGTACTGCCCAGGAATGCCCAAGTGGGAATCCTCACACTGGCTTTGAGCGCCACACTCTCGGTCGTAGTCTCTCTCATTGGGATTCCCATAGGGTTCGCGTACATGTACTTCTTCGGGGGTGTCGTATCAACGAAGGCGATTAAGCTCTATCTCTTCATAACGAAGGGAACTCATGTCATCAGTTCTAAGACACCGGAACTCGCGGCGGTCCAAGCTTCTCGAGGCTTGAAACTGAAACTTCGCAGGCAGATCATGTACTTCGGGTTCATTCTCGCTGTAGTAGTGCCTTTTGCAACCTACGAAGCCAAACACAAAGACATCCCGTTCTTCTCGCCTCTGGCCCGAACGACCGACATAGTGAACTTGATCACCCAAGATTTCATAACACTCACAATGACCGCGTCGCTAATGCTTCCACTAGTTGCACTTGCTCTCCCGTACTTCGGAGGGCTGAGACTTCGAAGCATCGATGTCGGCCCATTTCACACCACGGTCCTCTCCATGGTAGTGGGTGCATCAGGCGGCTTTGCGCTCCTCTATGCGGCCTTGACACAGCCGATCCTCAGCGTGCTCGGGTACATTTTCTTTCTCTTGATTGGGGTATGCTGGTGCTTCGCGCTCGGCTGCAACCTAGCAACTGACCCAGCAAACCGACACATCGCCCGTATTGTAATAGCCGAGAAGGTGAGCTCCAGAGTCGTTTCTTCGAAGATATGGCTGGAAAACCCTCCTGGGAAATTCCGAGAAGTCTAGAGATGGATTCGAGATACTATTTTTATACACTGATAATCAACCAACTATCGAATATCGTTGGATAGGGTTCCCACAGGTATCAAAGGGCTAGACGAGCTTCTGGGAGGAGGCTTCCCGGAAGGCAAATGCATTCTCGTAGTGGGCAGCCCGGGTTCCGGAAAGACGACGTTCGCGATCCAATATCTCTACAGCGGAGCCCTTCAGGGCGAGACAGGACTCTATGTTACTCTCGACGAGTACCCTGACGTGATAAAGCAGAACTTCCAATCCTACAACTGGGACTTGGACAGCGTAGAGAAGAAGGGCAGACTCCTCTTCCTAGACGCAAGCGGTCTCCGGAGAACGAGAGTCAAGAACAATGGTCCTCACGCGTTGTATTCCTCCGACTCCGGCGAAGGAGTCAGCTTCACCGAAGTCCTGAAAACTCTTACAAAATTGGTCGAAGGCGAAAACGTCGAACGGATCGCACTTGATCCTATCACATCGGTCATGTTGAGATATGGAGAGGAACTGAAGAGAAGAAGGGCCACCGTCGAATTCTTCGACGCTCTAGCCGACACCCGTTGCACCTCACTGGTGACAAGCGAGCTCAAGACATCGTTGTTGGATCGAAGATTCCAACTTGAGGAATTCCTCTCTCATGGAGTAGTCGTCCTTCACACTCTCATGCATCAGGGGAACTTTGTTCGGGCAGTCCAAGTGGAAAAGATGCGTGGAATATCCCATGACACACAGATTCGACCTTACCAGTTCGGTACCTCGGGAATAGAAGTCTTCCCGCGCGACAAAGTATTCTAGGTCTTAGGCTTCTTAGAATAGAAAATGATTCCCTTCCCATCTTCTATCGCGAAGACATTCCAACCTTCCTGGTGCCTTCTGGCCCTGAACTTAGCAATTCTAAGACGTCGACGACGAACTCCGCGCTCCTCAAATGCTTCCATTTGAACAACGCAGTCAGCCGTGTCTTCGAGTTGTCGTTGAACCCCCACTTCCATGCTAGGCCCCAGGATAAAAACTGCTTTGCCCCCTATTCCACGCATCCTGGCCCCAACCGATTGCACGAAGGATATGATGCTCTCAGCCTTCACCTTAGACGCAAGGGGAACCAGGGAATCCAAATAGAGGCTCGCTCCCTTCGCCTTGTCTAAAGGTAGCGACGACGTGATCTTTATCCCTAGCGCAGTCAAGTCTCCCAGAGAAGATGTGAAGAATTTCTCCCTCGATTCCTGCCCAGCTTCCGACGAGTACGCATCGACAAAGCTCAACAGTCCACTCTGCTCGTAACCCGTGACGTCGAGTCCCATGGACTTCATATTTGATCGTATATTGGTGGGAAAGTCGCCAGTTGCTACAAAGATGCAGGGTCTTCCTTTCCTAAGGTCTTCGTACATCAACTGCTCCGACAGAAGAGTCTTACCGGATCCAGTATTACCCTCAACAGTCATCGTGCCACCGCTCAGCTCTCCGCCTGTTAGACTGTTGAAATGTTCGAATGGTGTGAGATACCTCTTCGACCTCCTCTTGGTTCCAAGATACAAAGCCCCGCCCACGACGGCCGCTCCACCAATAGCAACAAAAGGTATGAAATTGAAAGGTGGAGTTCCCCCCTTGAATAGACCAAAAGAGGAGGAACCTCCGAAAGTAGAGGCTAGGCGGCCTTGGGAGTCGATTAGATCAATGCTAATCTGATAGACCCCTTCTGTGGCGTTCGAGGGATAGGCCCACTGAAAGTTGTAACTGAATGGAGGGAATTGGGTGAGCGGAAACGCTTCATTCCCGTTTCTCGATTGGTTGTAGACCGGTACTCGGTTAGGCCCGACTATTGTCAAGTTTACTCTTTGGATGTCAGCTGAACCGAAGGCCGCAACCACCGAAGCTTGAATCAACACTACGTTGTTTCCTGTTGAAGTTTGGAGATCAAAGTTCGGAGCAGGTCGTAGCAGTTTGTCGAGGATTGCGACACTGTTCACGAAGGCGTACCCTGAAAGTGGCATGAGAACCGAGGAAGATCTGATTCTGGAACCCCAATGAAGGGTCACCTTGGTGCCTATTGGTGGATCTGCCCAAACCGAGAATCTGACTTGAGACCCAAAAAGCAGGGTGTTGATTGACGGGGTATAGGTGATGTCGAATAAAGCGGGCGTTGTCGTAACAGTCTCCTGGATCTGTCCGGTGGTGACATTGAAGCCACCAGCAAGTGTAAGACCCAGAGTTACCTTCGCCGTCTGGTTCGAAGAGAGCCACAAGGAGAAGACGACTGGGCCCGTGACGGTTATCGAATCGAAGAGCTGGTTTTGCATCGTGAAAATTGAAGAGGAATTGGTGAGATCTTTTGTCATCGTATTGTTTCCCGAGGGAAACTGGAAGGATAGGCCGGCGTTGCTTGTTGAGTTACTTCCTGCGAGATAAAATACTCGAGGTACGGCTGCGGAGGTGCCATCCGCTGTTGACTGTGGCAGCCAATAGATGACAGCGACCGACAATATAAGGAAAATCGTCGTTGCGCTTTTTGCGTTCAATCCTTACTAAAAACAAAGAGCCTGGGGGTTAAAAGGTTCGTAGGTTTAGCCCTCGAATCTGGCGATGGTTGATGAGCTTACCTAGAGGGTACGCTCTAGCCTTTGCCAATGCGGAAGACTGAGGTTCCGCAGTTGGGGCAGGTGCCCTTGACCGCAGCCTTTCCGTTCTTGAGCGTGACGTTCTGAGGGTTCTTTATCTCGATGTTTGCTTTGCATTTGACGCAATATGCTTGTGGCATTTCTATTCAGCTGAGCGTGCACTGGAGCGTGGTAGTATTTGAAACTCACGTAGAACGCGGAGATACCCACGAAGGATGACCGTGAAAACGAGCGAGAATACAAGTATTTTCCTCTAAAAGAGCTTGAAAGAGTGCTTGTCAACCTGCTCAGACCGTTTCTGGGACTGGAATATCCATTACGGTAGGAAACTTGCCCATTGTTCCTTCCAATGCTTGAGTGGAAAAGATCCGTTCAAGGGCCTTAGAATCTCTTCGAGAGCATTTCATAGGTGTCTTTCAGAAGTTTCTTCGTGGAATAGTTGAGAAGCTTCTGAGCCCAAGTACGCTCGAAGAGGTCCCTCATCCTCAAGTTCTTCAACCGGTCAAGATCAACCTGTTTACTTGCCTCCATGAGGCCGGTAGCCATGGTCGAGAATGTTTCGAAACTGGGAGGCTTCACCGGCTCGCCGCGAGCAACCGCTTGCTTTCTGAGCTCGTTGTAAAATCTGAGCGTAGCCTTCACAGATTTTCCTATGGCAACGTCCACTTTCTGGTCGAACTGAAACTCCGTTTTTAGGGCCCACCTCGATTTGAGCGTGAGGGCGTCATTTTAGTCGGCGCCTCCTCGTACGGC
>VBAY01000076.1 GCA_005883085.1 Candidatus Bathyarchaeota archaeon | reverse complement strand
ATGGAATGCCTAGAGGCCCAAGCCAGAACTCTCGCGAGATCACCGGCATCGTGATCATCCAGCTCACGCCGCCACGAACGAACCTTCCCCAGACAATCTGCCTGTACCAGAACCGCGAGTCCAGCCGCACAGCTATCTCTCGAGTCAATTGCAAAAGCGCATCATCTTCTGGACTCGGACCAGTCTTGATTCGGTCGTACCATCTCAGAGGACGAAGTTTGACCAAGGGTCCATACCACACTTGCCCCCCATCGTAATACACTTAGTGGAATGATACCTGAGAAATATACCGGCTGGAAGATGACGATATCTCCCCAGCACGACAAAACAAGACCAATACAGCCTAAATGGCTCTTCCAACTCCCGGATTCCATAGGCCAGAAATCTAGCAGGCCTCTATGTTTTTGACTTGGACCCTCAAGCTACTATTGGGCCTGGATTGAGACTCCGCGCCATACATCTCTTGGCAATACTTGCCGTGGTGGCACTATTGCTCCCTCTTCCGACAAGGGCACAGAGCGCGAGCTCTGTTTTTCAAACGGACCTGGTGACAGAGAAGTCCTCGTGCAAGATTAATGAGATGGTCTACGCCAAGCTCGTTCTGTACAACCCCACCGCCCAACGCATGGCTGTCCATTTCTCTGGAGGGTGCTGGTTTAGCTTCGTCGTTCGCGACATGCTTGGAACTGTGATCCATAACGAAACATGGCCTGCTTGCGATCCGGACATTAACGGCTACGAGAACACCACGAATGTAATGTTAGTAGATCCCGGCGGAGGCCGCTGGTTCCCGATGACTTGGAACCAACTTGATGGACTGGGGAAGCATGTACCAGTGCCAGCAGACTATGTCTTGTCTTGGAGTTTCAAGAATCCTGACCTGCCGATCCCAGAAGCCTCAAAGACGATAACCCTGACAGATCAGGTGCAGTCGCAGTTAGAGGCTTTCTCAGCATCTGCCTTCCGATTCTTACAGGACTTCCCACCTGTGGTTTGGTTTGTGGGATTTGTCGGAACGATTCCGTGGTCCCGGGCGTTGCAACGGACAAAGACCTCCGCCAGACTCATGATGTTTGTGCCTGCTGCTCTATTGGGAATCGCAATCCTCATCCTCATCCTCGGGTTCTACTCCAACCAGCTCCTTTGCTTGGCGATTCAATGTCCGGGGACAATCTCCCTCCTCAACAGCATGAACGTCTATCTGCTGATCACTCCGATAATTTGGGGAATACTATTCCTTACCGGAAAAATGGCCCCTGAAAAGCTGATGTGGCTTCCTCTTGTCATCTTTGAGTCCTGGACATTTTCTCCCCTAATCATTGCGTTCTCCGTCCTCAACTCAGCTCAGGAACTTTGGAGGAACACCTTCTACTATGACCCGGCCATAGTGTGGCCAGCCTATGCAGTGATCCTTGCGAATATTCCCGCCCAATTGATCTTTTACCGCGCCTTCAAGAAGAAGCTGTTGTCAACCGAGCCCTTCGTCCCTGTAGTCCCAAAACCGCCGTGGTAATTTCAGGCAGATTGGCTACTGTTTGACTGGGTTGGTGGTGCCTGCGAGTGGATAGACGTTCTTTGGTCTGTCCCATGGATGCTTGCTGATGTGTCCGAAGGCTGCGAACGGGATGTATCTTGGGATCTCAGATCTTGATGCATATATTGCCAATGCTAGGGCCCATAGTCTGTCGTCGTGTGTCCCGGAGCGATGGTGGAACTTCGTCTTTCCAGCCTCTGTCAGCTTCGCGATCTCCGCGTTCATCTCGATGATCAATTCTCTATCTCTCGGTATGTGTAATCGTTTCCGTTCCATCACCTGTTTCATATGCGTCATTACATCTGACTTCCGCGGCAGCGATGGCTCTATTCCTTTGACGTTCTTCAGACCGGCCCTCCGCGCATTCTCAGGGAAAGCTTCTCCCACGCCCGTCTGATCAATATAGAAAGCTCGCACATTCCGGAATCGTTCTCCGACGAGCTTCGTGTACTCGATTACTGCTTGGTATTCTGTGCCGAGAGCGAATCTCTTCATGTGGACGAGAGTGATCTGGCCGTTCTTCTTCAGGATGACAGCAACAACTGAATGGTCTCTCTTTTGTCCCAGGTCGACGCCAACGTAGTAATCTTCCACAGGTACCCTTGATCCAGTCGCCTCGTTAGGAATCTTGCTACTCATCTTCTCGCTCGCCATCCGGCTCCCGTTTGTTCAGATCTTTCACGTACTCTAGATGGTCGTCAACAGCACTGTCAATCAGACTGTAGCTGAAGTATGCTTCTTCATCCTCTGAGAACTCTGCCAGCATCTCGCGCTGCCAGCGCCACGGGTCCTCCCGCATCTGCCGCTCGAGCTTCTCCAATATCCCCCTCTTCAATGGTCCATTTGGTTCCAGCGCGTCGTGGAAGCTGACGTGGTGGCGTGAGAAGTCTCCGTAGAGATCATCGTCCATACACATTTCATAGAAGAGGCTGTCGCGGGACCCGGGTGTGCTGGTTGCGATGAATCGGCCGTTCGTTGTACCAAGCGCGAACACAATCGCATCGTACAATGCCCTATCATCTTCAATGTAGGAAGCCTCATCGACGATCAACAGATCAAGAGTCAACCCTCTCACCGTTTCTGGACTGTTCGGAAACGCCTCGATAGCAGACCCGTTGGAAAACTCCAGCTTCGTCTTCAAAGCCCGCCCCTCCAACGCGTTCCTCGGAAGCTTCGGCAAGAACGAAGAGGCACGGCGTATCATGGCCCGGCTCTGCCGTAAGCTTGGAGCGAGAATCGCAATTCGACGGTTCGAGCCTGATAATGCACCATAGAGGCAGATCAACGTCAAGCACAGCGACTTGCCGCTCTGACGGGACCATCGTGCCACAACAAACTGGCTTGTATCAAGCAAGAACCTTACTTGGTACGCAGTTGGCTCAAAGCCGGTCATCTGCTTGAAGAAATCCAATATCCCACAGTGAATGATCGGTTTATCCTTCTCGGCATCTCTTGCTTTTGCGCGCATTTCCATTTCATAGAGACGGTCTATTTTGACGAATGCTGATCCAGCCATCTAGCCAATCCTCTTTCCGTTTAGAGAGCGGGAAGATCTCTTTCTCTGTTTGACTCTTCGTGTCACCGGCCCGAATAGTTTCCTAGCATCAGCTGAGGACAGCACCGTTCTCCGAAGCTTCCTCGACTCCTCAATCACTTTCAACCGTTTCTCGTAATCCTTGTACTGTAGATCCTTCAGCAACTGGTTGAGCGCTAGAACCGCGTTCGTGTACTTCTGATACCAGCTCTCACGGGTCTTCATTCTCAATCCCTCGTCCATCGCATTCTTGTACGCCAGCGCGGCAAGCTCCTCCAGCCTCTTGATCTCGACGTCCCGTATCCTGTTCGGATCCAAATCCTCGGACACAAACTAGCCCTCTCCACTCTTGGTCAGGGAAGCCTGTTTCCCGACCCCCTGAAGCATCTCCTCTAGACGAGGATCACGCTGACCCTCAAGCAGAGCCTTGTCCCATATCCGCAACAACTTCAGAAGAACACTTCGCAATGCCCTTACCTCTTTGTCATCGACATCCTTTCCACGAGACGCAAGGTGTAGACTGTCCAATATCTCGTCAGCGAAACGCTGAATCCGAGCGAAGAACTCCGTCCTCGGACCAGCAGGAACATCTTCACCCATTCTTTTTTCCCTTCATCTCTAGGGGCGTTCCAGGATCCCCGCGCGCGTCACATATCGTAGCTTCTTACGAATACGCCAGAACCTATGGTGTCTGCGGCCGTAAATCCCAGGAGCCCGCTGTGGTTGTCTATCGTCCGAGGAAATATATTAAGACTGTCCACATAAAATATCCAAAAGTTGGACTGAAAATGGATCGGATGGCTTGAGCAATGAGCCAAGTACTCTGAAATCACCGCTCTACACTTCTCGAAACTAGCCGTGGACATCCTGAAACTGGTTATTGAATCGGGTACTGAAACAAATACTGAAACTGGCTTTGAGTCGGTGTTGAGACCGGCAACTGAAATGGCATCGAGATCGGGAACCGGTGATTTCTAGGGCCCCCGGGGGGCCTACTCGAGTCGCGCGCCGCCGAGAAACCGAAACACTTTCGCTAGCGTCAGCCAGGGAGCTAGCTTGTCTGGCGCTGATTCAGCTATGAATCCAGTCAATATATCCTCGTCTTCCTTCACTGTGGGTGCTTTGCCATGCCCATGATTGATGTTTATGCGCCAGCAGACCTTTTCCCTGCCAATACTGACGGTCGACTAGGCAAGGAGCTCACCATGGCCGTTCTCCGCGCCGAAGGCGTCACCACCCCAGGCCCCTTCCATCTGAACAACACTGCCGCTTTCGTCCACCGAATGGACCCGCACGCAGTCCACACCGCCGCCACCGACTCCTCCCGCACCGTCCGCGTACAAGTCATCACCCCTCCAGCCGCGCTGACCCGCGAGGGCCAGAAACAACTCGTCAAAGAAATCATCGAGATCATCACCAAGATCTCCGGCGACCCGACACAAGCAAGCCGGACCTGGGTCATACTCACCGAGGCCGCAGAAGGCGGCTGGGGACTCTCAGGCACTGCATACGGCCGCCAAGAGTTCGCGGCTCTCGCAGCCAAGGCGGCCGCGGCCCGCGCGAAATAAGCGCACAAACCCCGCGGGAACACTTTATCTCACCAGCAAGACGGGGGTTCGAAAAGCGATGCAGTCTCAACCGAAGCCGAAGAGGCCAGTTGGAGTCATAGTAATCGCGGTCATCGCCGCAGCGGGAGGCTTGCTGTCACTGTTCGGAGCCGCCTCCGTCTTCGCTGGCAACGCCACCGGTCCCACCTGGCTGGCAATCGTAGTAGCAATCTTCGGTGTCCTAGGCCTCGCACTAGGCGTCGGATTCTACACCGGACGACGCTGGGCCTGGATGGGAGGAATCGTCATCTACATCATCTCAATCCTGCTCGGAATCCTAGAGATAGTCTATGGAGGTACTGTCGGAGGAGTAGGCGGAGTCATCAGAATAGTGGCTGGAATAGTCATCCCGCTCTACCTGACCCGGGTTGGCCCAAAGAGTTTCTTCGGCAAAGGACCAGTCTCCCCCAGCCAATGGTAGCTATCATCTTTCAGCAAATCTTAACTCAACGAGCGACCAAAAGAGAACGTATCATGCAATCTGTGACCAGTCAGGTCGAAATTCGCGATATAGCCGCTGGGGTGTGGATCTGGCGTGCGGAGCATCATCACTGGAAGCCCGGCGACGACTGGCAGCCAATCGTGACGTCAACCTATGTTGAATCAGGAGGCGAGAGACTGGTGATTGACCCACTCGTCCCGAAAGCAGGCGCTGAGGAATTGTGGAAGCGTCTAGACAGCCGACCACCGACGATGGCCGCTGTCATTATCCCCGACCACGTACGAGACATCGAAGAGTTTGTGCGTCGCTACAACGTCCGCCCCTTCGGTCCGAGATTGTTCTGGCCTGACGACGTTCCCAAGACCGCGCTGGAGATAATCGAACCAGACCGAGTTCTTCCCGGAGGCTTTGTCGCTCTCTACGATGGAAGAGGACGCCTCGAGACGCCTCTCTGGCTCCCTGAGCAACGGGTGATCGTATTCGGGGACGGGCTAACAGAGCGGGGTGGCGAGCTACGGGTCTGGGGTTCGCCGTGGCATGAGAAAAGAGCGTTGCCAGCACTCCGCGCGTTGCTTGAGCTTCCGTTTGAGCAAGTCATCATTTCTCACGCCGACCGTGAACCGGTGCATGGCCGCGCCGCCTATGAGCGAGCGTTGGAACTCCCTCCCTGGCGGGGTTAGCGGACCCCGGGTCCAGCATCAAATCGGATGCCCTCGAGGGACGAGTCTATCTGTATTCTGCTCTACTTCGGATTGCCGGCCTTGAGCCAGTCGACATAATGTTGAATGCCCGACTGTGCGTCAAACTTTGGTGAGAAGCCTGTGTCCTCCTGTAACCGTTTCGTCTCCATAACAGGAAACGGCGGGAATGGGAAATGTCCCGGTGGAAGGTCCGCTTTGAAACCTGGGACCGCTTTCTTGATCGCGTCAACCAGTTCTCTATTAGGAGTGGCACTGCCCGAGCCTACGTTGTACACGTCGTACTGCAGTTTCTCAGCTGTCTGAAGCAGTGCGATGGCGCGGGCCAAGTCCTTGATGTAGCAAAGATCCAGCGAATCCTCAGCATTGCCGAAAAATACGTTCTCGAGGTTCAGCGGTTTCCGGCTTACAGCCGCATGAACCAGTCTTGACGGAAGGCCAAGCATCCCGCCATCGAACGGGCCGTACATTCCCAACAATCGAGCGCAGATGGTGCTGACCCCCGTCTTCTTCGCGAACTGACCAGCGGCAACTTCGACGATCTTCTGATACGCAAGAATGGGGAAGGGATTCTGGCCGAGATAGAGGGGTTGCTCCTCATTTGCTGTCCCCTGAAGTCCGAGGTACATTCCACCCGTGCTTGAAAACGTCACTCTCTTGACCTTCCATTCCTGTGCCACCTGGAAGGTGGCACTGAGCATGTTGAAGTATCCTTGAAGACCGCGCAGCGGGCCCTCTCCGGAGGCGAAGCCTCCAGCAACATTGACGATCCCATCGATCTTGTGCTTCTCGCCAATCTTTCGCAAGTCCGCAACTGACGTCGAGTCGGCGGGTTCGATGATCACGTGGCGATGATCGATTTGTTTCTGAAGGAACCGAGGGATCTCGGTGTTCTCATGCCTAGTGACGACGCAGTCATGTCCCTGCTCAACCAGGGCCTCTGTCGTGTTCGAGCCTATGAAGCCGTTGAGGCCACCGACGACGAGGATCATTGCCATGCCTCCTTCGTTGACGGACCCCTGGAGGGTTGCTGATCGTCAACTATGGTGATGACTATTTTTCCTCGTGCTTTTCCTTCTCCGAGGTACTTGATCGCCTGAGGAGTCTCGCTTAACTGGTAACGTCTGTCGATGACAGGTGTAATTTTTCCTGCTTCCATAAGTTCTTTCATAAAGGCTAGGTCTTCTTGGTTTGATTTTGCTACGAAGAACTTGAATTTCTTGTCTCCCGTTGAAAATCGTTTTCGAATGACAAAGTAGATCAAACGGCTGATGACCTTGTCTCTGAAACCCACAATGACGCAGATTCCGTTGGGATTCAATATGCGCTTGTAGGAGGAGGGTGAATGAGCCGAGGCGATGTCGCAGATTAGGTCGTAACGTTGTTCGTTCTTGGTGAAGTCTTCTTTGGTATAATCGATGACGTGGTCTGCGCCGAGGGAACGTGCCATGTCTAGATTCTGCGTGTTTGTCACCGCAGTGACTTCGGCCCCGAATGATTTGGCAATCTGGACCGCGAATGTTCCGACTCCGCCACCCGCTCCGTTAATCAATACTTTCTTTCCCGGTTCAATATGTCCGTGGTTGCGTAGAGCCTGTAATGCCGTGAATCCTGCGATGGGGACTGCGGCGGATTCTTCGAATGAGCGATTCTTCGGTTTGAGGGCTACTCTGTTTTCCCGAGCCACTGCGTACTCTGCATAGCCATGGAATCCCACGCCGTATACCTCGTCTCCTGGTTTGAACTGGGTGACATTACTGCTGACTGCTTCGACTGTGCCCGCGAGGTCCGTTCCGACCTGGGGCTCCTTTGGCCGGCGCACTCCCACGCCCATTCGAAAAAGGGGCAGGACGAGTCGTAAAGCGAACGACATACCGTTCACGTCATACCGGTCTGCTGGGTTTACGGAGGACGCGTAGACCTTTACTAATACTCCGCGAACATCGTTCGGAGCAGGCTTCTCTATCTCCTTCAACTGAAGGACGTCCGGTGA
>VBAY01000229.1 GCA_005883085.1 Candidatus Bathyarchaeota archaeon | reverse complement strand
AGCTCGATTCAAAAACGGAACTACCTTTGGTAGATGCCGGAAAGTGTCGCCATGAGCTAGATTGGCTATATGGCATCAATCTGTCGCGGCTACTGACTGAATCCGCGCTAAGGCAAGGGAGAGGCTACGCTACCCTCAGCACTGGGAGAGTGCAAGGGCCTACCCTCGGCTTCGTTGTAGAACGAGAAGAAGAGATGTCCTGTTTTGTCCCGATTCCATTTTGGACAATAGACACGACAATCGTTCACGAGAATGAGATCCTCAGTCTAGAATATGGAAAGGACAAGATCACCTCTAAAGCAGAAGCAAAAAGCGTTTGCGACGAGTGTAGAGATGTTCTACTCGACGTCAAAGCAGTAGAATCCCGCGAGATTCAGCAATATCCTCCTTACCCGTTTGACTTGTCGAGCCTTCAATCCGAAGCCTATCGACACTTTGGCTACTCTCCCGCGAGGACCCTCGCGTCCGCTGAGAGATTATACCTCGACGCGCTCATCTCCTACCCTAGGACCTCTAGCCAGAAACTTCCCTCTGACATCGGGTACGACGAAATCTTGAGGGGAATCGCACATCACGCAGTCTACCAACCTTTAGTCTCCAAGCTCATGACTCGTGGCGATCTTCATCCGAACAATGGTCCCAAGGATGATCCCGCTCACCCTGCAATCTTCCCTACCGGCGAATCTCCCAAGCGACCCATGTCAGGCGGAGAGGCCAAATTATACGATCTCATTTCACGACGATTTATGGCCACATTTGCTGATTCCAGCCTCAAAACGAGTTCCCGAATAATTCTCATGCACAACAACCACAGATTTTTTGTCTCAGGCTCTCGTGTGATCAAGCTGGGTTGGATCGAGTTCTATCGGCCGTACGTACTCGATGATGCGAGACCCCTACCTGACTTGAGAATTGGTGACAGAGCAAAGGTTCAGGGCATCAAAGCTATCGAGAAATTCACCCAACCCCCTCATCCTTACAATCCAAGTAGCTTATTGAAGAAAATGGAAGACGCTAACATCGGTACAAAGGCAACGAGAGCAGGTATCATTGACCTTCTCTATGCGCGAGGCTACGTTAGAGAAGAACGGATGAGAGCGAGCGAACTCGCCGACAAAGTGACTGACACTCTTTCGAAGTATTGCCCCTTGATTATCAACTCATCCTTCACAGCGAATCTAGAGAACTTGATGCAAGACATCCAGAATGGAACAGTGTCTAGACGTGGCGTTCTAGTGGAAGCGCTTGATCATCTTCGACCAATTATGCTCGCGTTGGCAGAAAACCAAGAGCAGATTGGTTCTGAGCTCTCAGATGTTATTGTAATACAAAGAGCAGAGGACGTTACCTTTGACACTCCCTGTCCGAAATGCGGGCTAAAACTTGCCGTAGTTCGCAGTCGTGGGACTGGCAAAAGATTCATTGGTTGCGATGGCAAATGGCAAACTGGATGCAATTTTGCCCTTCCATTGCCTCAATTCGGCAATCTTACGCTCTTGAAACGCCGTTGCAATGCTTGTGGATTTCAGATGGTCCAAGCGAGGTCAAGAGGACGTCGACCGCTAGTCTCGTGTCCACGTTGCTATGCAACGAAAGCTAGGGAAATGAAACCAGGTTCTAGCAAGAGCAAGATTCCCGCAGAAATACCTCGGGACGCTCCCTCTGCTACTTGAAGCTCCTTCTCTTGTCTAGAACGAGAAGGAAAGTCAGGGATGCAAAGAACATCAAGATCACAAGTGATACAATGTAGGCTAGCGCGATGCTGCTTGAGGCTACCCCTGGGTATTGGAGGGTAGTCATTAGAGCGAACGCAGGGGCTACTATCTGAAGTGGAAAGAGAGCCAGGCCGACCCATAGACCCCATCTCGTCACCCTCATTATTCCCACGGAGCCGACTATCGACAAGGCTCCGATGATGTACAGCGGGTAGAGTTTCGTGTCCTGTATTACGATGGGATAGATGAGGTAGTAAAGACCCGAGGCGGCGTAGAAGAACGAGGAGAAGGAGAGACCAACTGGGCGTATCACTCCTCCGGAGATTGCTTCGTCTCTCGGCTCCTGCTTGGT
>VBAY01000121.1 GCA_005883085.1 Candidatus Bathyarchaeota archaeon | reverse complement strand
CCCCATGTTTCCGTAGCTATCACTGGCATTGACTTGTATTTGCCAGATTCCATATGGGTTGGTTGAGTTTACTGTGTAGCTACCGACCCACTTTGCCCGGCTCTGGTCATAGAACAAGAGTAATGGGCTACCAATCTGACTCGACGAATGGTATGTTGTAGCGGTGACTGTCCCGCTGGTGAAGTTGTACCCTCCAGGGGTCACCACTGAGGCGTAGATTACTACGATACCCCCGATGGTGTAGTTGTTGTAGTTGGTAGTGGCGGAGACGGTGAGTATCGCTGGCGATACGGTAAAGGGCTTTAATACGCTTGAGATCGGTCCCTTGTTTCCATAACCATCGTCGAAGCTGCTAACCTCGACTGTGGCGACCCAAGGACCGACCTCGCTGCTAAGAGGGATCTGGAATGTTCCGCGGAACACTCCCAGAGTTGATTTGTAAGCCATCGCAACATAATGCGATGTTAAGCCATCAGCTTCCACTAGGCGCAGATTGGCTGAACCTGTTTTGACCTGCGCCCCGTTTGGATACGAGGCGGAGAAACGAAAATCTTCAGTCTGGGACCTCTGCAGGTAGCTCAGGCTGATCGTAAGTGGAGAAATCGTTACGTTTGTTGCTGTGACGATAAATGACTGGATGTCAGGCGGAGTCTTCGTCGGGCTCCCTGTGAGGATTACCGTGTAGCTGCCAAGGGAAGTTGAAGCGGGTATCGACGGCCAGACGTAGGAGAGGTCTCCATTACTATCGGCTAACTGGTTTAACGGGAAACCTGGTGTCGGTCCGCCAGAGCCGGATATCGCGATGGTCACGTTCAGGTTGGGCGCGTAGCCAGAAGCTCTGATTCCGACGGGAAAAGTACGCGGGTAACTTAGACTGTCGGTGAGATCTACTTCAAACTGGCCGTTGGCAACTCCAGTCGAACCTAGTAACAGAGGTTGGGTCTGATTGACCCACACCGCATAGACACCTGTGTAGGCTAAGCTAGGCCCGGAACCGAATTTGT
Organism: Candidatus Bathyarchaeota archaeon; assembly: GCA_005883085.1. Lineage (GTDB taxonomy): Archaea > Thermoproteota > Bathyarchaeia > 40CM-2-53-6 > 40CM-2-53-6 > 40CM-2-53-6. The sequence goes on along the minus strand of VBAY01000121.1, from coordinate 7,170 downwards.
CGGGGTAGGCGACGCTCTCAACGAACGATGCTGGGTGAGGCACATTAGTTGCGTTGTTGGCCTTGTGGACGCTCCCGCTAGGATCCTTCACACTCCAAGTGAAAGCATAGTTTGCGACCGTGTTGGCGTTGGACACGTTTAGGATTAGCAGAACACTTGCAGTACTACTTTCCTGCAATCGCGAGGCTGACTCCGTTAGAGTATAAGTCTCGCCCACCGCGTGAACCGGGGCGTTGAATGTGGTTACAATCAAGAGCAATGATAGGAGGAAGAGAAGGACGTATCCTCTGTGTCGGAACGAATCCCATCCCTATCCTTTTCTCACGTCGCGCATAGCAACCCACTCCGAACGCCTATGGTAAGGCGAAGTGAAAAGGGAGCGAACCGACTAAAGGGCCATGTAACTTGAAATTGTGTGTGAGGGTAAGAATGGAAAACGTGAAGGAAATCTTGGTGAGGAAGATCGACCTAGGCTTGCTGCAGCCTCATCCCAATTCCACGAAGATGTCTCCGTCAGCTACCTTTACCTGATGCTTGCCCAGCGGTTTCTCCGCAGGTGGATTGACGGCTTCCCCCGTGAGCAGGTTGAACCGCGAAAGGTGCAGTGCACATGTGACACTATCCCCGGTCAGAAATCCCATCGACAAGTCGTACTCTTCGTGAGTACAGGTTCCGTCCCACGCGTATATGGTCCCTTCAAGATTGACAACGAGTATCCGTTTGCCATCGTGTTCTATTCCCTTCATCGATCCAGGCGGAAGCTCAGAGAGGGAACACACTTTGACCAAAGTTCCCAGGAGACTCACTACCGGTACTTGTAGTGCCGCTCAAACAGATCGGACGAGACACTCTCCTTCTCAGGCTCTTCCTCGAATTCCGGTAATTGTTCAGGGCTTGGAGGGATTTGTCCTCCCCTCCCCAGCCACTTCTCCTCGATCAAGTACTGTATCGCGGCTCTTACTGTTCGAAGAGGTATGCGTTGCACGGCAGGATGCAGGAACCCGATAATGATCATTCTCTGGGCTTCGCTTTGGGATAAGCCCCGAGACATGAGGTAGAAAATCTGTTCCTCGTCCACCTGGCTAACTGATCCCGAATGAGTGGCCTTCACCTCATTCGTCATGATCTCGAGCCCTGGTATTGCGTCGGCTCTAGCCTTCTTGCTGAAAATCATTGCGTGTTCTGCAAGGTATGAGTTCGAATTCTTCGCCCCTTCTTCGATTCGTATCATGCCCTTGAAGATGGTACGTGCCGAGTCTCTCAACACCCCACGTGCTAGCACGTGTCCGGTTGTGTTGGTGGACCTGTGCGTAAGATCGGTGACTGCATCGACTCGCTGAGACTCTGAGCCAAAGACGATTTCGACATCCTCCGCAGCGGCACCCGGTCCGTTTAGGACGCTCTCCACTCGGGAGCGGGTGGTTCCTCCACCTATGTGGCCTATGGTCCAGTTCATGCGAGCGTCTTTTTGGGCGACGCATCGCCTGTTGAGTGTTGAATGAACGTCGCCTTCGAAGTTCTGTAGGCTGGCGAAGTTGACCTCCGCATCCTCGCCGACGTAGACTTCCGTTACCTCGCTGTAGAGGGCGGGACCCTGTTGGCCGGGGTCAAGCTTTGAGTAGGCTTCCTGAAGAAAGTTCAGTTTACTGTTTTCTTCGGCGATGATGATGTTGTGGGTGAATGCTGCTTGGTGGCGACTCTTGAGTAGGACGATGTTTCGGAAGGGGATTTTGATGTTGAGCCCTTTCGGGACGTATAGGAATGTGCCTGCGGTGAAGAAGGCGTTGTTTAGGGCTGCAAACTTGTCGTCGTCAGGAGGAATCGCCTTGGTAAAGTGGCTCCGGGCCAGTTCTGGATTGTTGGCGAGCGCTGACTGTATGTTTGAGAATATGATTCCCTCCTTCTCCAGGGTCCCGTGTATTTCTGTGCGGACCATCTGAGAGTCGACTTGGAGGGATAGAGTCGGCTCGTCTCTCTCCTTGACAAGATGGGCGATCTCGTGGGGTATCGATTTGAGGTGGGAGGGTAGACCGGGTTCGAACGAATCTAGCGTAAGCCCGGATATGATGTCCACGTACTTCGTGTAGAGCACGGATTTCTCGAGGGGTAGTTTGTTGAAGTAGTCGAGTGCGACGAATCTTTCTCTGCTGAGCTCTTGCGGTTCGAAAAAGGATGCTGAGACCTCTTTTATCATACTTTCTGTGGGGCTGGCTAGGGATTTGCCCATGGCTGGCTTACCGTGTAGATTGCTGGGCCTGTTAGAAGGTTTGGTTTTCTTCGGTGTCTAGCCGACGGCGCCTTCCATTTCCATCTCGATTAGTCGGTTGAACTCGACCGCGTATTCCATGGGAAGTACCCTGGTAAATGGTTCCATGAATCCGGTGACGATCATGCTGAGCGCTTGGGTTTCGGTCAAGCCTCTGGACATGAGATAGAACAGCTGGTCTTCGTTGATTCGTCCAACTGTTGCTTCGTGGGTTATTGTCGCATCGTCCTCGTTGACTTCCATATAGGGGTAAGTTGATGTTTTTGATTGCGCGTCCATCAACAGGGCGTCGCAGCGAACGCTAGATTTTACTCCGACAGCGCCCTTTGCCACATGCACTAGTCCTCGGTAGGTGGTTAGTCCTCCATCTTTGCTGACGGATTTTGCTGTGATTCTGGAACTTGTGTACGGAGCGAGGTGAACCGCTTTCGCGCCTGTATCTTGGTGGCGGTCTTTGCCTGCGAATGCTACTGAGACTATCTCGGCTTTCGCTCTTGGTCCGACGAGGTAGACGGAAGGATATTTCATTGTGAGTTTACTGCCGACGTTTGCGTCGATCCATTCGACGCTGGCGTCTTCATAGGCGTAAGCCCTCTTCGTGACGAGGTTGTAGACGTCGGACGACCAGTTCTGGAGGGTTGTATATCGGACCCTAGCTCCCTTCTTCGCAATTATCTCGACCACTGCCGAGTGGAGGGAGTCTGTGGAATAGACGGGGGCTGTACAGCCTTCGATGTACTGCACGTCTGCGTAGTCGTCTGCAATGATTAGGGTTCTCTCGAACTGTCCCATGTTTGCCGCGTTAATTCTGAAATATGCCTGTAACGGGAGGTCGACTTTGACGCCTTGGGGAATGTAGATGAAACTGCCGCCGCTCCAGACGGCACTGTTGAGCGCGGCCATCTTGTTATCCTCTGGCGGAATGATTGTCCCGAAATATTTCTTGACAATCTCCGGGTGTAGTTTGAGGGCGGTATCAGTGTCGCAGAAGATTACACCCTTGTCCTCCAAATGTTTCAGGAGGCTGTGATAGACAACCTCTGATTCGTATTGAGCGCCTACTCCTGCAAGGAACTTTTTCTCGGCCTCAGGTATGCCTAGCCTGTCGAACGTCTTCTTGATCTTCTCGGGGACATCGTCCCAGCTCTTCTCTACCTTGTCGGTGGGTTTTAGGTAGTAGTAGATGTCGTTGAAGTCAATATGGGAGAGGTTGCCACCCCAGGTGGGCATGGGCCTCTGGATGAAATGCTCGTAGGCTCGTAGCCTGAATTTCTTCATCCATTCAGGCTCTTTCTTCATATCAGAAATTTGCTCGACGGTCTGGCGAGAGAGTCCCTTCTCGGACTTGAAGATGGGCTTCTCAGTATCCTTGAAGTCGTACTTTGCATAATCTAGGTCTAGGTAACTCTTGTTAGCCATCGTTTCTCTCTCTTTATGACGTATGTTATACTGGACCGCTCGCTATTTACAGGTTCCGTCTCACCCATCAGGACCCGTCTAGAGCGGTTATAAGACCCCGGAAGGGCCGATTGCTCTAAATTCTTGCGTTCCAGCAGCTCGACCAGCGTGGCTCCGATATTCAAGAAGGCTGAACAAGCCTGTAAATTCCCTTGAACAAGTGGTCAAAACCATTGGATTATGCTGACGCTATGAACCATGGAAGTGACTGCAATGAAAACGTATGATTCAAGCAACCGCGTGAAGTGTCCCTTCTGCGCACGACTTGACAGGTGTTACGACCCAGTTGGTCACGACCACACCTGTAGCCTCTGTCACATGGCATTCGATGTAGAGAGGCCAAAATCGACAACTGGCTCTCCCACCGTGAGAATCGCCCTCCAAGCAATCGCGTAACGGACATCGGATTGCCACTCGGCGGAACGAGTGATAGAAAATGCAGTTCCTCTAGTTTTGTCGTTGCTCTTTCTTGATGCGAGGAAGATAGTCAGTCTTGTAATACTTGCACCTATCGTTTAGCGGACAATCCGCGCAATGTGGCCCAATCGGCTTGCAGACAAGTTGCCCAAATTTTACGAAGACCTCGTTGAGGGGAAGCCAATCTTTCCGGTTCGCTAACCGTGTAAGCTCCTTCTCAGTATCCTCTGGCGTCTTCGTCGCAACTACTCCAATACGGTTGAAGATCCGATGAACATGAGTATCGACCGGAATCGCAGGTGTCTTGAACCCGTAGACAAAGACACAGTTAGCAGTCTTGCGCCCGACAGAAGGGAGCTCGAGCAACTCATTCATGGACTCAGGGACTTTGCCACCATACTTGTCAAGCAGGATCCCAGAGATTTTCTTGACAGTCCGTGCTTTCGTATTGTAGAAACCCACTGGCTTGATGAGTCGCGCGACAGTCCTGGTATTTGCAGCGGCCAGGCTCTTGACATTGGGGAACCGGGCGAAGAGCCTGGAGGAAGCGAGAGCTGTAACAGGATCCTTGGTTCGATGAGACAGCACGGTCGCAATCAGGACTCTGAACGGATCACCATCAGTCGAATCGCTAATCTCCTGCAAAGCCGTGGGATCATCCTTTCGGGCCTTGTCAACTGCTCCCGCAGCATCCTGGATGATTCGATGAATCGCGCCTGCTGATTGTAGATCAACTCGCGTTTTCATTTTGCTAGCTTGCGAACCATTTCCAAGTTACCCTTATCATCACGCCTCTCATCCTCGGGCGTTTCCAAAATCCAGGGCAGTTCCCGGATGGCGTCGTGATGCAGAATCGCCTTGAACCCCTTGGCTCCAATGTAGCCCATACCAATATGCTCGTGCCGGTCAAGTCCGGACCCTTGCCCTCCGCGGGAATCGTTCAGATGGACCACTTTCAACTTGTCAAACCCGATATCTTTGTCGAAGCTCGTCAGAGTCTGAGCAACGCCTTTCTCGGTGTGAAGATCCATGCCTGCAGCGTAGGAGTGGCACGTGTCCAGACAGACACCCAATCGATCTTTCTTTTTCACTCCGTTTATGATCTCTCTAATGTCGGGAAAGTTGGAGCCCATGCTGTTCCTCTGTCCTGCCATGTTCTCCAGCAGTATCCAGGGATCCTTCTTGACGCGCTTTACAGCCATGTTCAGCGCGTCAGTGATTCTTTGCAAGCCAACATCCCTCCCCATTCCTAGGTGGCTACCAAGGTGGCATACTAGGTATGGTATTCCTAGGATCCCGCAGCGATCAACCTCGGCCAGCAATGTTGCTGTGGATTTTTCGTAGAGCTCGTCTTCAGGACAGGACAAGTTGGGAAGATAGGGCATGTGGTCAACTACTGGTCCAAGGTTGGACTTGGCAAGTTTTTCTTTGAAACTCTTGACCTCGTCAAGGTCTAGGTCGGCGAATTTCCAGCCGCGAGGGTTTCGCGTGAAAACTTGGAACGCGTCGCAACCTTCCTCTTTGGCCCGGTCGACGGCCTGGTCGATGGAACCTGAAATGGAGACGTGTACTCCGACCTTCAATCGCGTGTTATACCAGCTGGAATGCTGGCGGGTGTCGGGGGTAGATAGCTTTGGCTCCCGAAAACTATTCCCGAAGACTCTAGAGACTGGAATAAGGGGGTGGAGGAAGCGTTGCCTTGTTTCTGCTGCTGGTTAGAACGCGGGTCTTGTGTGTCGGTTCTCGTATAGGATCTTGCGCTCGTACACGCCCATGAACCAGTAGAGTCCCACGACGAGCACTAGTCCGATGATGAACACGATGTTGTTGGCGTTTGCGCCAAGTCCGTTGTAGATCCATTGTCTCGTGGAGTCACCGAATTCGAGTGTCCAAAGGAGAGTAGCTAATAGAGCCGCAGGAAGGGCGAGCCTGAAGGTCCTGAGCAGGAGAAGCTCATTTTTCGCAGTTGCCATTTTTTCTACATCTAGAGTGGCTGTTACGTGGTCAGGGATTTCATAGCGGTTTTGCAGAACTCTAAGGCTCATCTCTCCAGGGGACCGGTTCAACCTCCGACCTTTTTCACGATGGGGAATGCTACGTTCATAGAAATAATCCAAGACATGCCCAGGAAAAATGGACGAATTCGTGTAACATTTGAGACACAATTTCCAGTGTAACCAGAAAACATTGCTTAGACCAATACAAGATCCTGATCATGGGTGTCTGCAAACTTACATATTCCTCGCCACGACTCGATCTCCCGCGTGGCCGCCGTAGCGTAGCTTGGTAGCGTAAAGGCCTGAAGGGTCCAATCGGGAAAAACCCTGGCAAATGGAGCCTTCGGGGCGGGTTCAAAGCACCTCTAGGTAGGTGGGAAAATCCCGCCGGCGGCCCCACAATATCGAAGGAAATGGTTTCCACGAAGGGCGTGGCGCGGGAAAAGAGACCACCCCGGGGGGTCGAGAAAAGCATGCTTATTTTGAATCCTGTTCTCTGATGTTTTGATCGGGTAGGCTGCTTCGTCAAAGGCTTTAACCCGGTAGAATATCGGGTTCGGCCTGAGTGGGCCGGTAGTTCAGCCTGGTATGCTGACGAGTCAAATGTCAGGCCAAAGAACGTCCGGTTTGCAAACCAGTTGATGGTCTATATTCCGGAAGGCCGCGGGTTCAAATCCCGCCCGGTCCACCAACTTTCAGTGGGAACCCGAAAGCTCACGGATCAACTTGATTCCCACTCCTATGACTATTATTCCGGCCGTGACAGCCAATAGGTCCAGTGAGTAGACACGGATGCAAGTTAGGGCTCCCGGACCGCAGCTAACGAACGTGAATTCGCCCCAAAGCCCCAAGAGAACCGACACAGCACCCACGATGAGGAAGATCACTGCGACGAACTTCTTAGAACTGACGCCATAGATCAACATTGAAGCCGACCCTTCTCGCCACACAACAATCTACGCTACACGCCTTCCTTCTTGAAACACGTCCACAATCAACCGCAGTGCTCCAATATTCTCCAAGGGATTCGCG
>VBAY01000228.1 GCA_005883085.1 Candidatus Bathyarchaeota archaeon | reverse complement strand
GAGGATGCCGCCGAGACCTGTTGCACTACCTCCATGTTCTCCTCAAGCCTCTTGTTAATCCACCCTGGTCTAGAGCTTGGCCAAGAGGACATGTGAATGCTCTCGAGGCCCGACTTCACGGTCTTTCGAAAGGCTTGCTGGTAGACTGTCTCAGTCAGGAGTGGGATGAATGGAGATGATAGGATTAGCCAGGTCTTCAGTGCGTAGTGGAGGGCCGCGTACGAGGCAAGTTTGTCCTTGTTCTGTTTCTCTTGCCAGAATCTTCTTCTTACTATGCGAATGTACCAGTGGCTCAAATCTTCTATTACAAAGGCTCTCAGTCTACGTAGCGCAAGATGCAGTTGGAGGCCTTCCATATGGCCGGTCACATCTTTCAGCAAGCTCTCGCTCCGGGAGACAAGCCACTTGTCCTCTGGTCTCAGGGTGCTCCACAGTCTCTTGACCGGCCACAAATCCGGCTTGAACTTGTCGAGGTTCATGTAGAGTGTTGCGAACGAGAAGACGTTCCACGCAATCTGGAGGTCCTTTGATGCCACTTCAACAGCGTTCCATGAAAACTGGAAATCCTCCCAGAGGGTTGACTGAACGGTATAGAATCGAAGCGCATCACGGCTGTACTTGCTTACAACGTTATCAGGGCTGACGAAGTTTCCTTTCGACTTGCTCATCTTTTCTCCCAGCTCATCCAGGGTATGTCCATGCATCACCACCGTTCGGTACGGGCTTCGGTTGAAGGCTAGGACGCTTGGAACGAGCTGGTTGTAGAACCAGCCTCTTGTCTGATCGTGTGCTTCGAGGATGAGGTCCGCGGGCCACCATTTTTTTAGTTCCATAGGGTTCTTTGGATAGCCGAGGCTGGCCCAAGACGCGGTGCCGGAGTCCATCCAGACGTCCAGAATGTCAGGTTCTCTCTTTGCGTTTCCCCCGCATTTGCATTTGATCTGTATTTTGTCGACGCCATTCCTGTGAAGTTCGAACTCTTTGGGTGCGTGTAGAGCGAGTTTGACGAGTTCTGCTTTGGAGCCTATCACGGTGTGTTCTCCGCATTGTTCACAGGTCCATATTGGAAGGGGTACACCCCAGTAGCGCTGGCGAGATATTACCCAGTCTCGAGCTCCTTCAAGCCAGTCGTGGAACCTCTTGGAGCCGGCCCATCCTGGCACCCATCGGACTTTCTCGTTCTCGCTTAGCATTTTTTTCTTTATGGAGGTGACTTTGACAAACCATTGGTCTGTTGCTCGAAGGATGAGGGCTGTTTTGCACCTCCAGCAGTGAGGGTACGAGTGCTCGATTGTTTCCTCCTTCCATAGAAGATTCTTGGCCTTGAGATCCTCGATGATCAATCTGTTTGCGTCCCTAACTGACAGTCCGGCGTATTTTCCAGCTTCATTGGTGAAACGACCTGACGGGTCGACTGGTGAGAAGGCGGGCAGTCCGTATTTCATGCCGACCTCGAAGTCTTCTTCTCCATGCCCTGGGGCCGCGTGGACCGCTCCCGTACCTTCAGACATTGAAACGTGTTCCGCGCTGAGCAGGACTCTATGTCGGTCCCGCCCGGTGAGCGCATGAGTCTCCTCTTGGAGTGGTGGGCGATACTGCGTGCCCTCCAGTTCTCGTCCATGATACTCCTCTAGGATCTTGTAGGTTCGTCCTCCGAGGACTTGTTCGAGCCTCTCCTTGGCAAGTATGAGCTTGTCTCCTTCAACCTCGACCAAGACGTATGGCTTGTCTGGGTGTACCATCACGCCGAGGTTTGCTGGTAGGGTCCAAGGGGTTGTCGTCCAGATGAGTATGAACTCTCCCGGTTTCTCGACCAGAGGGAGTTTTACGTAAATCGAGAAGTCTTGAACGGTCCGGTACTCGTCTGTGACCTCGTATCCCGCAAGGGCTGTCTCGCAGCGGGGACACCAGTGGACAACCTTCAAAGCCTTGTAGAGGAGACGTTTCTCCTGGGCCCGCTTAATCGTCCACCAGGCAGATTCGATATAGTCGTCCTTGTAAGTCAGGTAGGGATTATCCCAGTCCATCCAGATCCCGAGGTCTTTCAGAACCTTGGTCTGAGCTTGGACGTTTTCCTCCGCGAATCTCTTGCAGTCAGCGATGAACCGGTCTACTCCGACAACATTCTCTATGTCTTTTTTCGAGGTTAGCTTCAACGACTTTTCGATCAGCACTTCAACGGGAAGACCGTGGCAGTCATAGCCAGGCTGATCATGGACGTTGTAGCCTTTCATTCTGTAGTATCGGATTACGATGTCTTTCAGCGTCTTGTTCCAGGCAAGCC
>VBAY01000245.1 GCA_005883085.1 Candidatus Bathyarchaeota archaeon | reverse complement strand
GGACCTCTACCAGTTGCATTGGCCGAACCCAAGGATTCCTATCTCGGAGACGATGAGGGCGATGGAGAAGCTCGTCGATGAAGGCCTCATCCGTCACATCGGAGTAAGCAACTTCTCGGTCGACCAGATGAAGGAAGCGCAACAGTCGCTATCTCAGGAGAAAATTGTCTCTAACCAGGTCGAGTTCAGTCTGATCGATAGAAGTGTGGAGGCGGGGATCCTGCAGTATTGCCAGAAGGAGGGCTTGACCCTTATCGCGTACAGTCCCCTTGGCCAGGGAAAGATTCCGAGAGGCCGAGGACCATCTTTCAAAGTCCTAGACGAGATAGCTGGAAAACTTGGCAAGAGCAGAAACCAGATCGCTCTAAACTGGGTTCTACAACACGATTCCGTAGTTGCGATTCCCAAAGCCGCGGACACGAATCATGTCAAAGAAAATGCTGAGGTAGCTGAATGGAAGCTTGGCAGTGAAGACTATCAGAGACTAGCGAAAGCGTTCTCGTAGACGCTTCGGGTCTCAGATCTTAGGCTGTTACAATTTCTCTTGATAGAAGCGGTAATAGTCTCGATGCTATTGCGTCGATGAATTCTGGGTCATCATTGAGGGAGGCTGTTCTCTCCAGTCTCGTGCCCAGAGACCAGGCGTAGCTCTTCGCTTCTATTTCGAGATCGTAGAGTATCTCAAGATGATCGGAAACAAAACCAACTGGACAGACTAACAATTCGTGGAGTCCTTTGCCGGATAACTCGGTTATCTTTTCCTTGATGCTGGGTCCCATCCAAGAATCGATGGGTTGTCCAGCACTCTGGAAAGCGAAATCCCATGACTTGATTCCTGATCCGGTGGCGACCAGCCGGCTGGTCTCCTGAAGCTGCCTCCAGTAAGGGTCATCATCCTGAACGAACTTCTTGGGTAGACTGTGCGCCGTAAACAGCACGACCGCCCGTGAAGGGTCATTGAACATCTCAAGACCGTCCTGGACCCGTCGAGACAAGGCGGTGATCAGGGATTGTTGATCATGCCAGCTCTCAACCATAGTGAACGGGACGGGTCTTTCGGATCTTGCCAATCCTCTCTTGACAGCGTCCGCGTACCCTCCGATGCTAAGCTTAGAGAAGTGGGGAGCGAGCGCCAGGCCGATGATGCTCGAAGCACTTTCACTCACGATCTCCTCGACAACGTCCTCGATGAACGGGTGCCAGTGCTTCATTCCAACACACACCTTCGAATCGAGTCCACTAGACTGGAGCTTTGCCTCCAAGGCTTTTGCCTGCGCGAGAGTTATTTTCAGGAGAGGAGTCTGACCGCCGACCTGACGATATCTGTCCCGCAACCGTTCAACTTCCTGAGGTGTTGGTAGCCTTCCTCCTCTGACTTGGCGCAGGTATTCTCCGACTTCGTCAAGCGAATTGGGACTGCCGTAGGCCATCAATAGAATGGCAGGATGTTTGTCCATGTGCTTCAGCGCCTCTAGCGTTTGGTTCTGGTAGTCGCGTGTATGAACTGAACTAGATTCTTCACGTGTTCAACTGGCGTATCTGGAAGGACACCGTGTCCCAAGTTGAATATGTGGCCGGGACGACCGCCGATCCTTGCTAGGATATCTTTGGACCT
>VBAY01000034.1 GCA_005883085.1 Candidatus Bathyarchaeota archaeon | reverse complement strand
GATAGATGTGAATCGTGCAGCGATATCGCAAGTTGCAATGTATGCGGTAGCTCGACCTCCGGGTTCGAACATATCGGCGTTAGGGCGACCGCCAGTCACGATTCAGGAATATGGCACTACGCCAGCCCATGCCGCCACCGCAATCAGCTTCGCGCCAGATCTGCGAGCGTGAAATATGGTGGCGGCCCGCTGTGGAAGAACGGTTACACCTGGCAGGACATATACTGGGGTCCCTATTTTTCAAGTCCGGCCAATACTGCTTGGGTAAAGAGTATCGAGAGAGCAGTCTTGGACATAGAGTCGGACAAGACCTATTCCGTAGGGCTATCGCAATACAATGTTGGAATCGGGAAGCTCAACACTCCCGTCACAATCAAGACGGCTCCGGCCACAAAAATAACCGACGGACAGATCAGACAGACTCTTGCTAGCTGGATCGCATCAGGCACTGTTCCCAATTTAGGGACAAAAGGGGCGTACAACATATTCCTGCCACCAGGGGTTACAGTATCCCTCTCGCCCGTTGAGGCATCATGCGCTGTCTTCTGTGATTATCACAATACCGTGAACGGGTCGAATGGTCCGTTCTACACGGTTGAACCCTATCCGTGTAGCAAAGGCTGCAACCAATGCACCAACAATCCCCTGGATACTCTAAAGCAGGGATTGTCAGAGGAGATGGTGGAGCTGAAGACTGACATGAATCCGGGAACGGGATGGGTAATAGGAAACCTTGAGCTCTGCGACTATTGCGACGCGAAATTCGTCTGCAACCGGATCACCGGCGGCGAGTACGTCAACTCCTGGTATGACAAGAACAAGAAAGCTTGCTGGAAGGAAATCTGAATCTCTAGATTTCCATATGAAGCCCTGTTGATTTCTATGCATCTCACCCAAGTGATCGCCTATTATCTTGATTAGAGCCCGGATGAAATCTTCCTGATAGTTGCAAAGAAATGATGATGGCTGAAGCGAAATGGCTGATACTGTTTGGAATCGCCTGTTACGGGTTTGGGGCACTCTCGGTCACAGCAGACGAACTCTATGGAATCGCCCAATTCTACGGAACCAACGGTGTCTACTACTTCCCAATCATCGGAGCACGGGGACTGTGGGATGCGTGGGTCTACGTGTTCACAGGATTAGGAATTTGCTTCTTCATATGTACCTTTTCAGTATTAATGCTTCAACGGGCAAGGCCAACCGGAAAAAGAGGCTCCAGATCAGAGGCAAACCTAGAATAAAGAAAGTCTCCCTTCATGGCTTGTGCTTGGAAGGCGGGAGTTGACTTTCTATGGTCGACGTTGTGAAAGAATTTCTTTCGAACTATCCTGAGGGAGTTCGGAAAATAACCCTAGAGTTGCGCAAGATGGCCAGAAAAACTCTGCCTCGAGCTCACGAGTTCCTTTACTATGACGCCATCAACTACTCACTTGACGATTCTCCGCTCAAGCGTATCTGCTACATTTCTCCGATGGAGAAGTATGTCACGCTCGGATTCTTGTTCGGAGCACAGCTCGACGACCTGCACCACCTACTCCAAGGCAGCGGCAAACGAGCACGGCACGTCAGGATTAGAACCTTTGAAGAAACGAGAAATTCGGCCTTCAAGGAGCTGGTCAAGGCGGCGTGGACCCATGGGGTGGATCCCGTCCCAAAGATCAAGCGGAAGATAAGACGGTGCGCAGTTGCCCATAGTGGCACCAAGCGTGCCTCCCGATCTAAACATTGAAGACTGTAGGAGCCTACCTCTCAGAGGGCACGCGGAGATCGCTCGTTTGAGATTGATTGATCTAGAACTATGATCCGGTGATCATGCTTACCAGGGTCTTGTATTCTTCAGCTCGCTTGGTTCCCCAGGCCTTGAGACCACAAGCATTGCAGATCACGTGACTCCCCCCTTCAGGACGAAAGCCGCGGCCACATTCTAGGCAGACAAGTTTGTCTTTGAGCCGTCGGATTCTCCGAGGTTTCATTCCATTTCCGCTAGACGGCGAAGAGGGTGAGACTTCTCCTATTCTTGGAATAGCGCCAGTTGGGTCCTGAATCAGCAATGGGGCATCAACAGTTGCTGTCAGCAGAGAAAGCGGACCCGGGAGCCGTGCTTCATCTATTGGATTCTTCTGTTCTACCTGCCTGTCCAACGCCATGCTTCCAATCTCTCTTAGCCATCAATGAGTAGAATGAAAGATAAGGAATGTTCCGCAAGAGAATATTCTCGGATTTCGACATAACCCGATTTTTTTATGTGGTTTGACATGAGACACTTGTTGTTAACAACATAACATAGTCGAAGGATTGATGGAACTAGCAGGTGATCATGTTCGTTCCACGATCCAATTTGGAGTAAAATTAGTTGTATACTTTTGCGTACACAAACACTTTAGACAACAAAGAGCAATGGAACGGTCCTTTACAGGGAAACCGACGATCAGCGGGGTGAGTAGGATCACAACCATCGTGGATCCGCCCATCGAAAGATGTGTTCTATCTATGATGCTGCTAAAGCCAAGGGCATCAGCTTAGATCCAGCCGCTTCTCTTGAAGTAGGAGACAAATCCCAGCGATATGACGAACATTGCTAGGATGAGGATGTAGAATCCGAGTGGGTCGCTCGACCCGGGCTGGAAGAAGCCTGGGCTGAAGTTCATTCCGTAGATTCCTGCAAGAAGAGTGAGTGGGAGAAATATTGTTGCGACAAGTGTAAGCACCTTGATAGTATTGTCTGTCGAGGCTGAATGGAGGCTGATGTAGAGGTCGCGAACATCGCTTGTCCTGTCTCTATCGTTATCGATCGTTTCCAACAGCTGAAATGAGTGATCGTAAACGTCTCTGAAGCTCCTGAGACTTGTATCAGCGACGAAAGGCACCGCTCCACGCATCACCATTCCAAGCATATCCCTCGTGGGTGTGAGAGAGTGCCTGAGCTTCATCAGCCGCTTTCGCACAGCTTCAATCGTGGTTATGATACTGATGATGTTCTCCATTCTCTTTACCCGTGTCTTGAAGGTCGTAGCCGCTTGTTTGTCGAGTTCCTCAAGCCGATTCTCCACTTCGTCTAGGATGGGATAGTACGCGTCAACCGCAAAATCCAAGAAAACATAGAACAAGAGGTCAGGCGAGGGAGTGGTCGTGAGGGGAGAAAGACCTCTTGTCCTTATCCGCGAGTCCACAGCATGGATCAGTTCCGACTCCACGGAGTGGATTGTTATGATCCAGTTCTTCTGGAAGAACATGAAGAGCTCTACTATCTCGCCCTTCCGATTTTTTTCAACTGGTACGTGGATGACTGCGAAGACATTCTTTCCATAGTCTTCCAGTTTCGGCCTCTGATTCTTATGGACCACATCCTCAACAGCGTAATCATCGAGTCCAAACCGTTGCTTCAGATCGGCCATCTCCTGCTCTGTCGGGCTCTCAGCATCAACCCAGAGCAGCTCCCCCTGCCTCACCTCCCGAGGAAACCCCTTCAAGGTCTCCGCTCCCGCATCTCCGTTAGACTTGAGAAGTGTGAGACTGATCAACAGGCGAAGCGATAGCCCCTCGGAATACAGAATAATAAACTGACGATAGTTCGTCCCAGACACATCCTACACCAGGTTTCAGGGCTGACAAGGCCTTATTTCCGGTGAAACAGGATGGTTGACTTAGGATGGTCTGAAGATGACCAGCACCAGGTTGACTGTTACCAGGTGGATCCGTAACTACACGAAAGCATGGCTGAAGAAAGATGCAAAAGCGATTGCGGCGCTCTTCACCGAGGACGCCGTCTATCACTCCCATCCATTCCGGCCGGTGACCCATGGCAGGAAGAGTATCCTGGACTACACGCTGGGGGCGTTGGATGTCGGACAGGTATACGAGGTTCGTTTTGGAAAGCCGGTCGTGGAAGGCTCCCGAGCCGCTGTTGAATACTGGACCACGATGAAAGAAAAAGTGGAAGACGTAACCCTCGCAGGTTGCGTAATGCTACGCTTCGCTAAGAACGGACTGTGCAAGGAACTACATGACTACTGGGTCTTACAGACAGGAAGACAACAAGTCCCGCTCAACTGGGGTCACTGAAGCAACTCTTTACGCATCAGCTTGGGAAGTAAGGCCTGCCCGTCTAGGCAAGAGGCACCAAGAGTCCAAGAAAGACGCCATAGACGAGGTGGGACGCCAAGGCGAGCAATAGGCCGTGATCGGAAATTCGCGTATCGCCTGCAGACTCGAACGATCTCCGAGGTGCAAAAATGAAGATGATCCAGAGTGCAATACTGTAGACTACAGCATCCAGAAGAACCGAGAAGTTCCCAGCGGGTAGCAGCGTTAAAAGGGGTAGAAGAAGTCCGAACACGATACCGGCCGCAACTCCATGCCACAAATGGAGGGTAATGATCCATGAGATTCTTGGTCCCCGGGTTCTGTCTGGGCTTGCTCTTGTGAGCTTAGAGAGGATTACCCAGTTGGTTTGCCACTCGGCCACCCCATTCATTCCCCATGCTTTCCAAAAGGGGTACTCGAACATAGTCATGAAGATGCCTCCGACTAGGCCGGCGAAAGCCGCGCTAAGAAGCGTTGACGAGGCCGGAAGCCCCTATGGACACATCCGGCTCGCGTCGAATAAATGCTTGTAATACCAGAGCTCCTTTGTAATATGACTGGGAAGGACTAGTTTCATCCTCATCAAGCTATTAGCGATAATTCGGCTTCGGCGAGCAAGACTGCGCAGATCCCAAAGCTATCGGGAACAATCCCAGAGATTGTGAGACACTCTAGATTCGTCTGCAGCGATTGAGATGAGCGAAAAATCCAGTCGTTGCCATTTTGGCGATGTAGGTCGAGCGGTTCAACCGGAGAAGTTCGTTGGATACTTGAATACTGTCAAATGTGTTGAGGCTTTCTAATCCTCCTCAAGGGTCCGGCCTTCGTGAACTTTGAGGACGTTTTTTTTTGGGGTTGGGTTGGTCATGCGGTCGAACAGTCTGTTCCGAAGCCTCGGACATCACGTGCAATTTCCGAACTATTCGTGCTCAGTAACTTCGGCCCCGGTACGTTAGTATCCGATTAGTATTACAGGCTGCAATAGTCTTGAGTATTTCCGGCAAACGTGTTGTCGGCTACGTAGTTCTGGTCGACGGTTGATGATGAGTCGGTTTGAATTCCACATTGATTATTGCTGATTAGATTACCGGTAATCGTGTTCCCGGTGGCAAAGTTCGATAGTCGGATTCCGTTGGTATTGTGCGATAGTGTGTTCGCTGTGATGCTTATGCTGTCCGACCCTGTCACCCAAATACCCTCCTCGCCCCCACTGACATTTGCTGTATTGTTCCAGACGAGAACATTGTTACAGTTAGAGATCATAATTCCCGCATTCGGAGAATCTAGGGCGTTATTCTCAATGGTCAAGTCGCCGCAGCTAGAGACAGCGATCGGGGTGTGGGCCCGAATACTGTTCTGGCTTACCAGGAAGCCGGAGAGATGATGCAGGGTGATTCCGTCCTCCCCTCCACCCGTGTTTCCAACTATGCTGGCATCGCTCAAATTGAAGCCGTTGATGGCACCGGGGCCACCCTCTAGACTGTTGTTACTGACATCAAAGCTGCTTGACATGTTGAGAAAGATCGCCCCCCACCTTTCGCACACGGGTGCACCTCCACACTCGTCCAGTCCTCCCGAACGGACATCGTTACTTGTAAGCTGGAAATTGACAGAATTTTCGACTCCGATACCGATGCCCTGGACTGAAATGTGCGAGTTCTGGACAACGCCGTTTTGTATGGAAGAGAGTACGATGCCGTCGCCACCCCACGATATGGTAACGTTGGTGATGGTGAAGTATACTGTTGTGTCGGCTATCTCAATTCCGTAGTCTTGGGCCTGAATGGTCCAGCCGCTTATCATGTACGGATCGTCACTAGTCCCGGTCCCGCCCGTGACACCATTCTCAGCGGTGAACCCACTATTCCCATCTATGAAAATTGGCGCATGAGGGTTCGATGAAGTTAGGGCGTCGAGCACGATTGCTGTAGGATCGGTCCCACTGCAAGTGAAATAGGTTTTGGCCCCCAATGTGTCAACTATCTGATAATCAATGTCTAAAGAGCCTCCGGCCGGAGTTACCTCGGTGAAACCGGTTGATGCAGTGCAAGCGCCCGCGTCGTTTATCGCTGTACTCGCTATGACGAAGTCTACGGCGGATGTTTCCGCTGAAACGGTGCAGTCATTTGGGCCAGGACCCGCGCAAGCTGCCACCGCGGGCAATGAAGGGCTAGCGTCGAATACTGTTGCGGTGTTAACCCCCTCAATCGCGAAAGCCATGAACCCGTAAAAGCGCGGACCTGAGGCTAACACGGTGATATTGTCAGATGAGAGGGGCGCGGGCGCAATAGCGTAGTATTCCCAAAGTCTATCATTGGGAGCAAATGATGCGCGGAGAGTGTAGTCCAGGCCGCTACTATCTGTGACAGAAGACACGTTATCACTACACGATATGTAGCCGCACTCGACGACAACAACTATCACATCATTGGCATTGTTTGTTGTGAGCAGTTCTGAAACACAGCATCCACCCGGTTTTCCCACTCCGTCTAATCCTAAGGAAGGAGTCGCACTAACAACGTGGGGCATGGAGACCACCAACGCGGATAGGACAACTATCAGCATTACCATAATTGAGCGAGGAAACTTGCTTATCCTCGAATTCATGGAATGGTGCGTGATGACTGTGAAATATCAACAGCATGTACACAAGTGAATACAGATTTGACTCGCGCTTCAAACAGCCTTCGTCTTCGAGAGATACATCAATCAATCCAACGCTTGCATATTCTTCCACTCTCTATCCTGATACTTACAATGAATAATTTACACGTCTTTCGTGCCAACAACAATTCGAGGTCGGGTTTTTAGCCTAACATAATGGAGGTTGCTTCTCCATCCCTTCGCGCTAGAGGACGAAGATCCGCAGCCGGTGGCGGCCCAATCGTCTATTCGCCAGCAGACCCAGTTGAACCTTCGAGGAGAGTTGACGTCAAAGAGTTTCGTTTAAGGTCTGACTTTGTGGAGCCTCGACAATATTCTAGGCTTTAGCGAATTCTTCGATGACCCGTGCTATCCACTTGCTTCCTTGAACGAACACGTCGATCCTCTGGTTCTCGTTGGGAGCATGAGTATTGCTCTTGGCATGATTGCAACCAATGGCCACAGTCGGCAGCCCTAGGGTGTTTGTGAAATAGTGCATGGGACCCGAAGCCGCCGAGGTGACTAGGGTCACAGGTTCTTTGCGAAAAACTTCTCTCCCAGCACGGGCTGCAATCTTCGCTATCGGAGCGTCGATAGGCGTCCGGGCAGCAGGATTCTCAGCCTGAAGATTCACCTCAACATCAGCAAATCCGTGCCGGACCAAGTGCTGCCTCAACTTCCCCGCCAGCTTTACCGGGTCCTGGTTTGGCACTAGGCGAAAGTCCATCTTCGCCTGGGCCACGGATGGAAGAACTGTCTTGTGTCCAGGGCCAGTGTAACCTGACCATATTCCAGCGATGTTTGCTGTAGGGTTTCCGTAGAAGGCCTTCTTGAACTCGAAGCCTGTTAGGCCATAGAGGAAGTTCTTGACCCCTAGCTCGTCTCGAATACTATGTTCTTCTAGCGGCATCACTCGTATGACCTCCAGCTCTTCTTGAGTGAAAGGTTTGACGTCGTCATACCAGCCTTCTACCGTGATTCTGCCATCCTCGTCCGTGATCGTGTCCAGCATCCGGACAAGACGCCACGCCGGATTCTCGACCACAGCCGCGCGGGCTGAATGCGAATCCTTCAGCGCTGTTTGAACTCTAAACTCAACATAGAGCATTCCCTTCAAACCCAGGGTGATCAGTGGACGATCCTCGTAGTCTAGGCCTCCGAACTCCCAGACCGCCGATTCCCCGGTCAGCCTCTCCTTGTAACGGGCGATGAACTCGGAGAAATGGGGGCTACCAATCTCTTCTTCACCTTCGATCACCCATTTAATATTGCAGGGAACGTCTCCAGTCACCTTCAGGAACGCGTTAATCGCCATTAATCGAGAGACGATGTTTCCCTTGTTATCGCTCGCTCCTCTCGCATAGACTCTGCCATCCTCCACTGTTGCCGAGAACGGAGCATTCTTCCACAACTCGACAGGCTCAACTGGCTGCACATCATAGTGATTATAGATCACAAGCGTCTTTCTACCCGTCTTCGAAGGGAGCTCGCCGAACACGACTGGCGGACCCTTGCTCGGGGAGAACTGTTCTACCGTGAGGCCGGTCTCCTGGAGGAACTTGCTAACAAGTCGCGCAGTCTCATTGAGTCCAAGGTTCTGGGCAGACACGCTAGGCTGTCTGCAAAGCGTCTGGAGCTTCTCAACAAACCTGTCGCTACTAGAATCTATCTCATGGAAAACCTCGTCTTTCCGTTCAGTAACTGTCTCGCTTGGAGCCTTGGCCACCGGAATCAACAGGATAAGGAGAGTTCGAACCAGATATCAACAATTCTATCATTCCCCGGCCCAACGAGTTCTGTCTATACGTGGAGGGGGCCTTCATCCTTAAACTGGCGCACGCATCCACGAGCGACCGCTTGCATGTTCGGAGTTCTCATGTTCCTCCCATTCATGGTCATCTACGTGGCAGGTGAGATAGGCCTGGTATCGCTCAACACCAACAATCTTCTCATCATCTCTGCTATTCTCGCGACCGTTGACCTTGTTCTCTTTCGCATTGGCACAGCTACTTTCCGCAGAGAAGAGATACTCACAAAGTGGAAGTAACGCGGTAAGATCGAAGAAAATTGACTCTTTTTCAGCGTCTACAGATTGTCATACTGCAGGTTGGTTTGACTGAGGCAGAAGGTCCTGTACCGAAGCGGGGGTTGCGGGCAGAAATACGACGGCTGCCACAACCGAGGTCCAGAGCCCACTCTTGTCCCCTATGGCAGACTGCGTCATGTTGGTCGTCTTGATGATCAGGCCGCTGGACATGAACAGTTGCTTTCTCTCGTCCCAAGCGGTTGCAGGATCAAACGCGACACCCATAGTAGTCGCCAGCATGCTGGCTGCGAGATCTTCTGAGTAGTCTCCCGCAATCTCTTCCGGTTGCCCGAAAGAATGGTGCTCAGAGAGATATCCATACTGGTTCTCTTCGGAGGGAATAGCGATGCCAATAGATGAGGCTATCAGCCTGTGCGGCTCATCCGTACAATTCCTCGCGAGCACGACAAACGTAATCTCACCAGGATGCAACATCTGGATACCTTTCTCTTTCGGGATCAGCTTACAGCCGGGTGGAATTATGCTCGACACCGGAACGAGATTGCAGTGTTGAATCCCCGCGTCACGGAGAGCCAGCTCGAAACTGGCCAGGTTCTCTTTGTGCTTTCCAACCCCTTTCGTCAGAAAGAAATATTTCGGAATCATTCAGGGGACGATTCTGCTGTTTGGCAGCCTAGCGTTTAACCTTGAAGTAACTATTAGTTCAGAGAAGAAGAAGGCGTCCTGGGCGAGACGCTAAGAAGGAGGGAAGTTTGGCGGAGCCTACTTCTTGTTGAGGAGAGCCACTGCGCCGCCGTTTGGGTCGTTGTGGTTGCCGTCGACGGGCTCAAGCCTGCACCAGCTGCTGCTTGGATCAGTTCGAAGACCTCGTGTGGATGCGAGACGAGTGAGGCATAGCTTGATGTTGGTATTGTATCAGTTGTGGCGTTCATTCGGTTGGCGAACATCTGTTGGAGCGTCGGCGGGATCATGCGGTCGTCCCTAGAGATCAGGAACCATGATGGTATCGTCTTCCACGAGAAGAAGCTCGAAGTAGCAACACCAGCCTAGCCTCGCTACGGCTACATAGAGGAAAGACAGCAAACGTTTTCAGCGCTCTAGGCCAGCTTCTCGCCTATGACGCCTAGGGCGTCTGATATCTCCCATGTGGTCCCACAGGCTGTAGCGACACCGCTGACTCGCGCCGCAATCTTTCTCGTCGTAACAATCAATCCCGGTGATGGGCATCGAGCCCTGATCCGATCTTTCTGTGCCGATATGGCCGCGCTCGTGCGATCCGTAGGATTTCGCGAGCAAGAGGGAACCCTCTCCTGTGTCGTGGGTTTCGGGTCCGATGCCTGGGACCAGCTCTTCGGGAAGCCGCGGCCAAGAGACCTGCATAAGTTTCGAGAGATCCGGGCGGGAGAGCGTCATGCCGTTTCAACACCGGGCGACGTGCTCTTTCATATCCGGGCGCAGCGCATGGACTTGTGCTTCGAGCTGGCGACGCAGATCACGGCTCGGCTTGGACCTGCGATCAGCCCGGTCGACGAGGTTCACGGTTTCCGTTATTTTGACAGTCGCGACCTCATCGGCTTTGTCGACGGGACGGAGAACCCTAAGGGCGAGGAGGCCATTAATGCTACCCTGATAGCCGGCGAGGATCCTGGGTTCGCCTCGGGAAGCTATGTGATCATTCAGAAGTATCTCCATGATCTGGCCGGCTGGAATGCGTTACCGACTGAGAAGCAGGAAAAGATCGTCGGTCGCACGAAGCTGAATGATGTGGAGCTGGATGATGAGGTCAAGCCTACCTACGCGCACAACGCACTCACCAAGATAGTGGAGAATGGGAAGGAGGTCAAGATTCTTCGGGACAACATGCCCTTCGGTCACGCCGGTCAGAAAGAGTTCGGGACGTACTTCATCGGCTACAGCCGCTCACCAAGGACGAGCGAAGAGATGCTTCAGAACATGTTCGTCGGCAAGCCGCCAGGCAACTATGACAGACTGCTGGATTTCAGCCGGGCTGTCACAGGGAACCTCTTCTTCGTCCCATCCACGACATTTCTAGAGAATGTTCGGGCCGGCTAAGCGAACGCTAGCAGGAAACCTAGTTGCAGAGCGAGCTTTTGCCTTTGCAATCTCCTGTTCCCGTGTCCTCGGTTGCGCGTTCGTCTCAAGTGATCGGAGAAGGTTAGTTGAGACATGGGCGATCTCATCGACCGCTGCCAGGAACGAGCGTTCATTTGCTTTCGACGGTTGACGAAATCCGCTGATCTTTCGGACGAACTGTAGAGAAGCGTCCCGTATCTCCTCGTCTGTGGCTGGTGGGTCGAAGTTGAAGAGGGGTCTGATATTCCTGCACATTGTCAAAGCCTCAAGGTATCAGCGCCTCTAAGCGCGTTTTAGTCTAGCACCCCATTTGGGCCTCAGTTTCCATAGAAGACTTGAGCTTAACAAAAAATGGTTATATAGCCATATGGTTATACATGGGACCTATGAAATCCTCACAAGCTACCGCGAAACGCGCCTTAATCACAACACCAAACGATACGGAAATCCGAATAGAACGCACTTTCGACGCGCCCCGCGACGCCGTGTTCCGGGCATATACAGATCCAAAGCTCCTTGCTCAATGGATGGGGCCACGAAAATACAAGATGACCATCGAACAGATGGACGTTCGCCCCGGCGGTCGATGGCACTTCACCCACGTCGACACGGACGGGACCAAATACGGTTTCCACGGTGAATTCCGAGAGATCGTTCGCCCGGAGCGCATCGTGCAGACATGGAACTTCGAAGGCATGCCAGGCGAGTCCCTTCAGACCGCCCTCTTCCAAGAACACAATGGCCGAACCACAGTCACATCCATCGTCAAGTTCGAGCGCAAGGAGCATCGCGACGGCATGCTAGCCAGCGGCATGGAAAGCGGAATGAACGAGGGCTTCGATCGCCTCGACGAACTCCTACGGACCATTCATTGAACGACGACACCCTATCTGCGACCTTCCTGGCCATAGCCGACCCGACGCGCCGCACTATCCTCGCCCGGCTCGCGCAAGGCGAGGCCACCGTCCAGGAACTGGCAGAGCCTCTGCCGATCAGCCAGCCAGCGGTCTCCAAACACCTCAAGGTCCTGGAGAAGGCCGGTCTCGTTGAGCGCCGACGCGACGCACAGCGACGCTGGTGCCGACTCCAGGCCAGACCTTTGCGGGAAGTTGCTGTTTGGGCTACCGAGTTCCAGCAATACTGGGACGAGAGTTTTGACCGATTGGACCAGTTGCTGAACAAGGAAAAAAGCAATCGGCAGTAAGAATAGGGGCCCTAAGTGCTCGTTGCTTACCCGGCTGGGTCGAAGAGCTCACACAGTCTCTCGCTGCCACATCCGCTGATGATGAGACGCTCCTTTGCATTGTTGAGGAGCTTCTGTGTCCAATTGACGTCGCCACCGTCAACCAGCTCCTGCTCCCGACCGTTGGAGGGAGTTGCGAAGATCTTGAAACACAACTCGCCATAGTATCCTCTCCCCTGCTTCCGATCTTGGTCGATTCCGATTCTGATCTTCTTGTGAGCGGACTGAAGCTTCTCAACCACTCCTGATTGAACTGCCGACCGTGCGGCCTTTGACCCGAAGTCAGAAACGGTAACCCGGAGAGATGCCTTGGTGCCTAGAAACTTCATGAGTGCCAATAGATAGAATCCGATGTGGAGACCTACTGTTTCGGTCTCGAACAGGAGATTCCCTGGGTCTCGGCCTGCGCTACACAGAGTGAAGGTTCTGAAGTGTTGTCTGGTACCGGGACCGACGCCGAATTTCTGGCCTCGTAAGAGGCGGTGACTCGCGGCCAGGTGAACGGATGCCGCTTTACCTGAAGAGATGTTCCTCTGCTCGCGGCGTCGGACTGCACACTCAATCGCGAGCACATTCGTTGAATCAGCTACAATCTCCGTGTTCCGACTCGTCGAGACGGTCCAGTCCTGGCTAATCGGGGATAGCACAGAGCCTGTTCCTAGCGGGCAGACCGGTGAGAGTTCGACAGGCTGGAAGACTTTGGGTAGTCGCGAGAACGCGATGTGATCCCATTCAAGAAGGCGGGTCGGACTTGCAGTAGAAGGCCGGGCGAACCGGTTTGAGATATGATCCTTAATCAATTCCTTTGGGTCGCGCTTCTTTGCCCTGCGGCCATACACCTCCAAGAGCAACGATTGCAGATCGGTAGGGGCGAGACGATCAACGAGAACATCAGTTAGGTTCGGGACCCCCGCATCCCTCTCAATTCTCTCTATGATTCGGCTTCTCCCATCGATATCGGGGGACAAGGAACCGGCAAGCGAGTCTGTCATAGCTCAGATCGGAATGCGCCTGGTCATTAATTGTTGACATCTCGATCTTGATACGAGGGAAGGTAAGGATGGGGCCTCCCGCGGAAAAAATGTGGAGTTTGGTGGCTGCCGTTGTTTGTACTGTGAGTTTGCACTATTGGATTCAGTTTGTTGAGTGAGACCTGGTCTCGGGTTTCTTCCTGAGGAAATGCAGTGCGGCGACAGCGAATGCTCCTAA
The DNA here is from genome assembly GCA_005883085.1 of Candidatus Bathyarchaeota archaeon. GTDB lineage: Archaea > Thermoproteota > Bathyarchaeia > 40CM-2-53-6 > 40CM-2-53-6 > 40CM-2-53-6. The sequence continues at coordinate 23,616 of VBAY01000034.1, read as the reverse complement.
GCTTCCCAGGATTATGCCGGTGACTATCCACCCATTCGTTGTTGTGATTAGTGACGGAGGTGCCGCGACGTCGTAGCCGAAGTAGCTTCCCGAGTTATTGTTGACACCCTTAATGCCGTTGCCGTTAAAGGCCACAACATAGAATGCTACGTGGCCTCCGGTTGCCAGTGCTGGTATCTGAGCAGTGGCAGTGGTAGTTGTGGCATTGTATGAGGCGAGAAGAGTCGCGTTAACCATTTTCCAGTTGTCAGTCGTGTAAATGATGGTCACGTTTTGTACACCTGAGTGCTGGTCAGTAACGTTCACGTAGACTGTTGCCGGGGTACTGTAGGTTGCTGAAGATGGTTGGATAACAGGGGTTCCGATGACGGGTGGAGTATTCGGGGGTGCATGGGCGAGAAGGGCGACATTGAGAGCCACTAAGGACACTATTACCAGGCAGAGAGAGAATGCGATTTTCTTCATGCTTCTTCCTGCATAGTATGTGCAGACGGGGAACTTACCGTGAGTGTAACTTGTTCCACTGTTTCAAAAGTTCTCGCGACCTCCTGTAAAGCACCTGCACAGAACCTGCACTGCAGATCCTATGTGCTGGCTTAGCCATGCTTTCTGAAGGTTGAGAATATCGCTTCTATCTCTTGGCTGATAGAACTGTTTGTAATCCTCCGCTCGGCCTCCTCGGAAACCTCCTCGCGGTGTAGTTTGACAGGAGGAAACCCTGTATAATAATGGAAAGAAAGGCAACACCCAGCACCATGGAAGTGATCAGATCCCTGGCAGGAGTGTTTGCTGGGAGAGACGCTGCCAGTGCGATTGAGAGTGCGCCCTTCACCCCTCCGAGGAGTGCCACGTTCTTCCAAGATCTAGGAACTGGGGCATTATCCACCTTTGATGTTCCGAGAAGAGGGTATACTGTCGCAACACGGGCGAGGATTACGGCTGAAAAAGCGATTGCGATCGGAAGAAGATCGGCGACTATCTTCGAGAGATCGGTACTAAGGCCAATGTAGAGAAAGGCAAGAGAGTTCGCGATGAACGCCATTATGCGCCAGAAATTCCTGACAATCCGAGTTGTTTGAGGGCGGACCCAAGTCTTCACCGTCGAGTTCCCATAGTACAACCCTCCGACAGCGACCGCCACCAACCCTGAGACCCCGAAAGCCTGTGCAACAGTGAAGGACCCGTACACCGTGGTGATCGTAATCATTGTCTCAGACATGGGATCTGTCACAATTCTCGATAGAAAATGAGCCCCAAGCGCGACAGCCAGCCCCACGAGGACACCTCCCCCGAGAATCGTCACGAAGCTCGTAGCAGCCCGAAAGAGCGAGAGTTGAGAGACACTGTAAGACGTGATCACTATCGTGAAAATCGCGATTCCGGTAGCATCGTTGAAAGCGGCCTCTGTCTCCATAAGCGTCGAGAGCTTTCGAGGAAGCCTTGCTCTCCGGAAGATCTCAAGAACCGTAGCAGTATCGGTTGGTGCAATTAGCGACGCGAATACGAAGGAGGAAGTGAGCGGCAGCTGGGCAATTTGCCATAGAAACAGTCCTCCGACGATCGTGGCAATTACAACCCCGACCGTTGCAAGACGCAGGGCGGGCCTCACAACTGCACGAAGATCCTCGTAGCGAATGTTCATCATAGTCTCGAAGAGAAGCGGGGGAAGAACCAGACCAACAAATAGCCCTCCGCCGATCAGGCTGTCATAGAGAAGGTTGACCCCCAAGAGACCGGGCAGATACGAGCCAGCTATCGCCAATCCGAATAGGACGAGAACGATCGTGTAGGGTGTTCTAGTCCTGCTGGAGATAATGGAAGCCGTCAGGGAGATCGCGAGAAAGGCCGTGATAATAAGTTCGAACGACGGCATCGTCCGCCACGTTATTTCTAGCGAGTTGCTTTAATCTACATCGCCCAACCCGATGACTTCGGAACTAGAGAGAAACCACTGCATAGTCCACAAATATTGAATCTCAGGATCTTGAGATTCGAGGCGCGATGATGAAGGGACCTGCCTTTATGATTCCTCCGTTCTTCAGCGATTCTCCTTTAGCTGCCTCCATGTCGACACTCCACCGGAACCACTTTCGCATCTGATCTTCGTGAGCGAGAACACATGCATCGATAGTTCTCTCGAGGAGTTCGGCCAGCGCTTCGCGGTAAGAGAGGTCGATACGATCGATCCCTTCACCTGTTCTCGTGTCCCATGTCTGCCAAATGTTAGCGTGCATATGTTTCTCTGGATGGGGATCTTCAACACCAACTATCATCGCGTAGCTTTCCAGGTTACTTAGCGAGCGGTGGAACCTCGAATTGTTTTCTTTTGCGCCGAGTCTAAGCTTCTTTCTCAGTTGATCAGTCCGGATCGAACCCTCGGTCTCAATGGTTTCCAGCAGTTTCAGTTCCAATTCTGAGAGGATCTTTCGTTTCTCTGCAGGCTCTTGGTGATGCTTTACTGTGATGTCGAGAATCGGCCAGAGTTCATTGGCGACGAAGGTCTTGGTGCGTCGGAATATTCTTGTTGCAAGAATGTCCTTTCTTCCTTCGACCTCACGGGAGACGTGGGCCATTGACTGGCCGGATATATTCATCGACCACCAATCATTCCATCCGGTGAAACCTTTCGCAGACGGCTTCCAGGCTCGACCTAGTACTGCACTGATGAAACTTGGAAGCTCGTTTCCTCCCAGAGCAGAGACAAGACCCCTATCATGGATGAACTTGTAGATGTCGTCCTGAGTTTTCAGTCGGAGAGATGGCTTGAGCCGGTGTTCTAGCTCCCGGGTTTGTTCTGCCTTCTCGATCAGCTGTTTAGCATTCGAGTCAGAACACTATCCCAAAGACAGATTTTGTCAAAGCCTCTCTATTTCTTGACAGAGTGGAGTTCCAGACTCATGTCAATTGCCTTAGCGGAATGAGTTATCGATCCGACGGAGATCACGTCCACGCCCGTCTTGACGTAGCTCAAGAGGTTCTCTCTCGTAATGCCACCGGACACTTCTGTCAACAGATGAACTCGAAGCTTCTTAGCTTCCAACAGGTTCAACGACTTTTTCACATCTTGAGGTGTCATATTGTCCAGAAGGATAATGTCGGCTCCAGCCAACCCTGCCTCCACGGCCTGGTCTGGGCTAGTTGCTTCAACTTCTATCTTCTTGGTGAAGCTCACCTTGGCCTTCGCTTTTCTAACAGACTCAGTTATGGAGCCTGCTAGTTCCAGATGATTGTCCTTGATCAAGACAGCATCGTCAAGCCTGAGACGGTGGGTATCGCCGCCTCCTAGCTCGACCGCTCGTTTTTCGAAGTACCTGAGACCGGGAAGGGTCTTTCTCGTACAGGCGATTCTGGCCGAACTCCCATTCTTCTTTGCGATTTCTACAAGCTCAGCAGTTGCAGTTGCCACTCCTGACATGTGAGAGAGCATGTTCAACAGCACACGTTCCACTTTCAAAAGAGAACTCCCAGAACCATCCGCTTCTAGAATAATGGTTCCGGCCGGGACCTCTTGTCCTTCCCGGAACTTGGATTTTCCCTCGCAGCCTAGGAGCTTGAGAAGGATGATGGATTCGGACAAGCCCGCAATTACGGCTCGTTCTTTGCAAACGACCTGCCCAGTAGCCCTTAACTTCGAATCAACAAGAGCGTCAGTAGTGATATCTCCTTGGCCAATGTCCTCGTCGAGAAATTTTTCCAATGTTTCCTCGATGAACATACTACACGTTGCCTCGTTTTAGCTGAGATGTTGAATATTCTTCCGATCACTTGATGGAACAATCTGGACCTGTCCGTTTGGAAAGGCCTTGTCGAAGGCGCTGTGTTGGAAGTGCCAGTCGAGAAATACGGCTAGAGCGGCGACCTCGCTCATCGGCTGGTTCGTCACTGAGATGTTCCAGTCTGCAAGTTTGAAAACTTCCCCAGGCATTTTCTCTGACCCGACCACTACGAGTATGTCGGTGTCAGTGTCATCAATCTCCTGAATCACATGAGGCAGCTTCATGCCATAAGCGGTCAAATGCACCACCTTCCCCCCTACTTCCTTCCAGTCTCTAATCGTCTTCTTCCATGGTTTTCCGGACTCGACAGAGAAGTTTCCGCCGAACCTCTTTCCAACTTCCCTGATAGTAGCTTCAACCGTCTTATCCTCCCTATCGGCTATGATTACACCGTCAGCACCAAGCGCCCGAGCTGTGAGACAGACATGAGTCGTCACCCTCGAATCCCTGAAGAACCTATGCCCGATGCGGAGCACAACTAGCCTCGCCATGATTAGGAATACGTCTTCAGAGCCTAATAGATTAAATTGGAGAACCGCACAATATAGGGTGTCAACGAGGGATTTTTGCGAGTATGGGGTCTAATCATGATGATCTTGAACGACTGGCAAGCTTCTTCGGCGGACAGGAAGCTCTCAGCGTCGTCCAAGCACTATCAGACGCTGGAACAACTACTGATGATATTATCGCGGTAAACGCGAATGTCAAGCTGAACGCCGCCCGCAGGGTCCTCTACAAGCTCTACAACCACGCCTTAGTCACCGTTGTCCGGAGCCGTGATGAGAAGACCGGCTGGTTCATCTATCACTGGAAGCTTCAACCAGACCAGCTGGATGCTTTCGTAAGAAGCAGAAAAAAGAAGGCTCTGGAAAAGATGCGAGCACGCCTCGAATACGAGAAGGGACACAGCTTCTTCATGTGCAAAGGATGCCTCACCGTCAGAGTGACTTTCGAGGAAGCCATGGAGTCAGCGTTCCGATGCAGTAGCTGCAACGGCCAACTAATCAGCGAGGACAACAGCAGGACAGTCCAGGTGCTAGAGGATCTATCGAAAAAGATAGAGTCCGAACTCCAAGAACGGCCTGCAGCATTCGCACCCTAACTAAACCGGGTTTCCTCCGAGGCTGTAGCAAGTGGTAGAGGAGTGGCAGATCGCCACCCTCGCCGAGAAATTTCCCCCACAAATACTCAAACAAGGCTCACAGCTCATCGCTAAGGTTCTCTCTGAGAAAGCCAACGGGCTTGAGGTAGAGTCGGACTTTGGCCAGCAAGGACAATGGCTCCAAGTTAAGGCTAGAGGTAAAGATGCGGACGCGTTTCTCAACCTCCTCAGACAGGAGCTTGGTGAAGCTCCTCTATCTCGCGCGAATTTGGAAAAGTGGGATGTCGTAAGAGGTTTCATCGCAGGTGCCGGCCGGATCGGTTACGGGGTCTACGTTGACATTGGAATCCAAGACCCGAGACCCAAAGACGCGCTGTATCCACTCCACAGAATGCGGGCTCAGTTAGCCGATGGAGAACCGAGGTCTGCTAGAGAGATCCTTGACGCGAATGCACTGGTCGACTGTGTCCCACTGAAGATGATCGTGACTGAACTTGAAGGCGAAAACATCTCTGTTGAACTAGATGATCAGGCGAGGGACAATCTTGTTTCGTGGAGAAAATATCCCTTTGACAGAGTAATCGTTGTAGGAGCCGACAGAGCCTTCGTGGAGAATGCTGTGAGGGCTTCGGGCCTGGAGAGCGACGTTGTGAAGGTGGAGAGTCTTTCTCTCTTCGTTCAATCCGTCCTGTGCAAGATTGGCACCGAAGCGCCAGGAGTTATCGCGAAGATTGGTAATCGGCTTAGAGGGGTGGGCTTGAAGTCCTACAGAACCCCTGTCAAACTGTAGAACTCGTCACAACGTGTTCTCATCTACGGGGTTGCCGAGCATCGAGTTTTCCATAGAATCATGAGCGATTTCTATTCTCCCGCGGGAACTACGACTCTTCTTCTCTCCGCGGTTAGCCGGCTTAGACCCCAAGATGCAGCACCCTCGTGAATGCGAAGGTTTGAGGATAATAAGCTGATTTCTTTTCTCTAGAATGGCCCGTACGATCGTGGATGACTCTGGTAGAGATCTATATCCCGTTAGGAAATAATTCTGTTGGTGCTCGTGGTTTCGACCGTGGTTCCAATATAGCGGTCGCTGTATTTTTGCCGACCATCCCCATGGGTCCCGAGACCCACTGCCACGTCAAGAACCAGAAGGATGAAAGCAATCTTTGAAACGTTTCTGACAAGCGAGGACCAAAGGTCGACGCGTTTGCCATCCAGCCTCGCAACTCTCAAACCCATTATCTCCTTTCCGATTGTCCGCTCAAACAATGCTTCAGCTAGAACAAAATAAGCTAGAACGATTAGCGGCGCGATTCCGCCGAGCCAGAACCCCCAGAACCATGCAAAGGGGAATGTCTGGCCGAAAAAGACGGCTAGGAGCGCAGGAAGGGCCGTGACGAGTAGGAGAAAATACACTGCAACCGATACGATAGCCACATCGACGACATAGGCAATGACGCGTTTTACCCAGAGGTCTTGGAATGCTCTGTCGTCTTTGAGACGGTCGAAGCCTGTCTGGCTACCCGAAGCCATTGTTGGAGGGGGTTTTGCTGGCGCTCCGCAGCCATGGCAGAAGGAGGAGTTGTCGTAGAGCTGAGCTCCGCATTTCCAGCAGTAGGCCATTGTCGCAGTCACGGAGAGACCGTGTAATCTGCTATATCACTATGATGGTTTTACAGGCAACTTTGGCTGTCTATGGAATCACGTGGGTTTCGATGAGGGTTCGGAACTTCTTGTTTTTCGTCATCTCGTCCGCGATCGTGTCATCTTCTCTGCCTTCGTGGTTCCAGACAATATAGCGTGATTCTCCTCCACGCGAGAGTTTTGCGATAAAATAGGGCATGTAAAACAGCGTCCCGTTGAGGAGTTCTAGCTTGTCGAGATCGAGTTTTGTGGGGAGTTGCAGCCCGTCGGCAAACATCTTCCATCGCAACAACTTCGTCTTCCGCAAGAACTCAATATTCTCTTTCAGATTCTCTCTCGTCGGACTCTCCTTTGGAAGAGCCTCGTACTGTTCCGATCTCTCTTCTGACTGGACCTCATAATCTCTCAGGAGATTCTTGAGCTCAGCCAACCGTTCGCTAACCAAGACCGTGGATTCAACCCCGTTAATGATTGATGCAGAGTCCAATTCCATTTCAGCAAGCATCGGGGCCAGCTCTACTAGTCTGGGATCGAAGCCGAAGTTCGCCTCTCGCAAGGCTAATACCGTTGACCGGCCCTCGCTCATCACTATCTGCTTTGACAGCAGGCCCCGTTCCGAAGGAAACCGGTAAGTGAAATCGAGATAGGGCAGAAAGATCTTCTTAGCGAATACAATCCGCTCCTCTGCTCCGCCTAGGATTCCTTTCTTGGCCCGTTTTCTGTCCGTGTCCCGAAGGAAAACCTCTTCCGGTACCGCTAGGGGGACTGCTCTGACCGTCATCTTTTCAGGGGCCGCTCCCTCCTTCAATCTCTTTATTTCTAAAGGTTCCAGCGGCCCACGATGATAGCTAATCAGCCATCTGGCTGTGTAACGAGCGCGGTCTTGGAGGCGCCCTATTGTGTCGGGGCCTGAGACGGAGGCAGCGGTGAAGGAGGCACTGGCGGTCCCCAGGTTTGCTGTGAGGGCATTGGAGGAGGTGGCGTTTCAGAGATCGAGAAGAAAGACACTACCTGAAGGATCGCAGCAATGAAGAGTATCAGAAAACCTACAAAGACGATCAGTGTCGCTGCTCCGATAAGGAACAGGAGCCCTGTGGTCCGAAACATGTCAACTCTCAATTTCAAAGCTATAGCGTCATAGCTCCTCTTGAGGAATATCGTTGAGATCAGAATGCAAACCCACAATATCACAACAGCCAAAATAAAGATGCCAACCGCGGCCCAAAATCCAGTAGGGATAGTCATGGTCCCTGGAGTGAAGCCCCTGAAGGCGCTGAAGAATGACACGGTGGCCTCAATTGATATCACGACGAAAATGATGGGTCCTGTGATCGCTAAGATGACAGAATAGATCATGTTGTCGAAGATCGGATGATCTCCGACCGTATCGGCGATATTCTTCACAGCGAAAAGCATCAACACGAGCCCCACTACCAGCAAACCAATGCCGACGTTGGCCGGGACCCAGAACAACAGGGCGAGTATAGCTCCTATTCCACCGAGAGTCTTCGCCTGCCCCAGGGAAGCCATGGAGTAGCGCGATTGTTTCAGACTAAATAATGCTTTACCGAAGTTACTAGAAGCATTGTTGCCGGCCTTCTTCCTACTTGTTTTCTGGTTCTCTATGCTTTACCAGCGCGACGTCGCCGAGGGTTAGCTCTCTCGGCCCAACTTGCCTGACTGGCACGGTGGAAATCTCGAGCTCTGTTCTCGGCGCGAGCAGTTTCACCCGTAGAATATGCTCTAGCTCCTTCGTCAACCTCATCGTAGGCAGTATCTTGCCTAGCTCGATCTTCTGTATCACCGTGAGCTTCTCTTTCGCTTTGAAGGCGAGATCCGTCTGTGACAAGCCTAGCTTCTCACGACCCTCCTTCACGATCATGGGATAATCCTCGACAAGATCAGAGTCCTCAACCGCTTTCGGCAGGCTCTCTATTGGGGTTCGAGTGTGGGAGGGCACTGGTCCAAGTCGGGCTGTTCTCTGTCTTCTTTCGGGAAAACCGGGAAGCTCCTTTCCCAGGCTGGAGCACTTCTGGCAAACGATCAGGGTTGCGCCTTCAACAAGGGACCGGGCGGGCTTGCCGATTATCTCGCTCCCGCAAACCTCGCAGTACAATGCTGTAATCAAGACCTCGTGGCGGAGAAACAATAGAAATAGGCTCCGACCAGGTTTAATTAGGTATCGGAACAAGGATGCCTCTCGAACCTGTCAAGCCTCAACTCCACGAGCTGCGACGGATCCGCGCTGTAGCGGCCTACCAGTTCGGCAAGGGAGCCGAGAAGGCCTTTCCACCCTCAATACTGATCGTGCGATCCCCTAACACCCATAGAATACGCCACGTCTACGACGACGGGAAGTTATTGGCGACATATCGTCCCAAAGACGGACTCCTGGCTCTAACCGTAAATGGAGGCCTCGCTCTCAAACGTGTGTTCAAGGCTCCGAAGCTACGGGTCAAAGTCACTCATGGAGTAGAGCCGTTCATCCGGAAGGGGGGAAACGTGTTCGCCAAACACGTGATCGGAGTCGACTCGGAGCTACGGCCTGAAGAAGAAGTTCTCGTGGTGGACAAAAAGGACCGGTTGTTGGCTGTTGGAAGATCCTTCTTCAACGCGATAGAGATGCAGAGCTTCAAGATTGGAGTGGCTGTAAAGGTTCGGCATGGAGTTGCCGATTCTGAATAGGCTTAACAATCACCGGACAGGTGGAAGAGAGTGATTTCGTGATGATGCGTCGTGGAAAGATCAATCCCCGCGAAGCAAACCGGATGATGCAGCGCATGGGGATGCAAGTCCAACAACTAGACGAGGTCACGAAAGTGATAATGGAAACCCCGACCAAACGGATTGTCATCGACAACCCCGAAGTCGCCACCGTAACGGTCCAAGGACAGACAGTCTACCAAGTCGGAGGAGGAACTATGAGAGAGGAAGGAATTGGCGGAGGATCCGACGAAGACGTGAAACTCGTCGCCTCACAAGCAGGCGTCTCCACTGAAGAGGCTACGAACGCACTGCGACAATCAAACGGTGACCTAGCCCAGGCGATCATCCTGCTGAAACAGAAACGCAACCCCTGAATTGTCCAATTGACTATTCACGCGACACTATGCTTCATCATTCATGCCAACAGGGTCCTGTTGCTGAAAAAGAACCCTGGGCTCTTCGGTGCAGGCAAATGGAACGCGCCTGGCGGAAAACTACAACCCAAAGAGACGGCTGAGCACTGCGCTACGCGAGAGGTCTACGAAGAGACTGGACTGGAGGTCCAACAGCTGAGAAAGATTGGAACGCTCGTTTTCTTCAAGTACAACAAACGAGAAAACCCGGACTGGATAGCACACGTATTCCTTACGAAACAGTTCCACGGGACCATCAAGGAAAGCAAAGAAGGCATTCTCCAATGGTATCCAATCGACCAGCCTCCATTGGACGAGATGTGGGAGGATGACAGATACTGGTACAACCACGCTATCGAGGGGAGGAGCTTTCGTGGAGATTTCTATTTTAGAGGAGATTTTGAGAAACTAGTCGATCATAAGATCGAGCTTCTCGGGCCCGCTTGACTATTAAGTAGACGAGTTGACGTGGAGACGATTGAGAGGCGTCCCAGATTGCGGTTAGTCGAGTGTGTTCCCAACTTCAGTGAGGGTCGGAGGAAAGAGGTCATAGAATCAATTGCTGACTCTATACGAAAAACGCCTGGCGCCACACTTCTTGACGTGGAATCCAACCCGGACCACAACCGGTCAGTGATAAGTTTCGTCGGCGAACCTGGACCCGTGAAGGACGCTGCACTAGCAGCTTGCCAAAAAGCGATCGAACTCATCGACCTAACACACCATAAAGGTGAACATCCACGAATGGGCGCTGTTGACGTCGTCCCCTTCGTACCATTATCCGGCATAACGATGGATGACTGTGTTTCTCTCGCCCGGGCTTTCGGCCGGGAGTTTGCCGAAAAATTTCACGTACCTGTCTTCCTCTACGAGGAAGCGGCCACTACTCCCGAAAGACGGAACCTCGCTGATGTCCGGGAGGGAGAGTTTGAAGGCCTCCGGGATAAGATTGGCAAAGACCCGGTGAAGAAGCCGGACTTTGGTCCGGAGACCATCCATCCTACTGCGGGAGCCACGGCTGTTGGAGCCCGAGAGATCCTGATAGCCTTCAATGTCAACCTTGGAACTAAAGACCTAGATATAGCGAAGCATATCGCGCATCAACTACGAGCGAAAGATGGTGGTCTCGCGTTCGTGAAGGCTCTCGGGTTTGAGCTGAAAGAGCGGGGGATAGTTCAGGTGTCGATGAACCTGACGAATTATCGCAAGAGCCAGTTGTTCAAAGCCTACGAGCTCGTCAAGCTCTTCGCCGATCGCTACGGGGTCCCAGTTGTCGGAAGCGAGATCGTCGGGCTCGCGCCCATGGATTCCCTTGTCGACTCGGCAGAGTTCTATTTGCGGTTGGAGAATTTCAGCAGAGACCAAGTCCTTGAGAGGAAAATCTTTGCCCCGAGGTCTTCAACACTGACCGACCAGAGTCTGGCATTGTTCAGCGAAGAAGTCGCCTCTAAGAGAGCAACCCCGGGAGGCGGGAGCGTCTCCGCGTACATGGCGGCACTCGCAGCGGGTCTCGTCTCTATGGTTGCTCGGATAACGTTGGGAAAGAAAGAGGCGCCGCCCGGTGCAGAGAAGCTCAACGAGGTGGTGAAGGAGGGCGAAGGCCTTCGCCAGAAACTCCTACGCCTGGTCGTCGAGGACACTGAAGCCTTTGACCTGGTAATGAAAGCGTTCAAGCTCTCGAAAGAACAGCCTGAGGCTCGAAAAAAGGCGATAGCAGAAGCAACTGTCAAAGCATCTGAGACCCCGCTATCAACACTCGACTGTTCAGTTAGAGTTCTGCGACTGGCTCGCGAAGTCGCGGAGAAAGGGTCCACGAATGCATTGTCCGATGTAGTGACTGCGGTCTCGGCGGCACGTGCAGCCGTCGAAGGAGCCGCAAGCAACGTCCTGATCAACCTAGCAAGTCTCGATGACCAAAAGTACGTAGAGAAGATCTCAAGACAAGTCTCCGACCTTCGGAAAGAAGCGGCCCAGCTGGAAGAACGAGCCGGAAGACTCGTCGAGTCTAGGATCAAGCATCCTAAGATTCCAGCCTGACAAGCCCAGTCCTGTTATCAGCCCAAACCATCAACGGCGCCACCAGCATAGTCAACTCATTTCCCTCCTTCGTTAGATGGTATTCTACTCGTGGTGGAATTTCGGCGAAGGCTTGACGCTTTACTAGCCCGGTTCGCTGAAGATCCTTCAGAACTTCCGTCAGTGTCTTCGCGCTTATTCCCGGAAGTTTCTCGGCAAGTTTGTTGAATCGTAGGGTTCCATCGTTTCCTAGGAGTGCGAGTACGCAGAGTGCCCATTTTTTCCCGATGATCTCGATTATTCCTTCGCAGGGGCAGGGGCAGGTGCAGCATGGTTCTCCTTCTTTCGTCCTTACCATCGTGTAACTCCGTTACTGTTTGGGTACTTGCCGGTTTAAATACTTTAGAAAAGTAACTGACTAACCGAGGTGAAGTGTGACTTGAGTTGTTGCTGCTGCGGACCCGGCTGCGGATGCGGCGGATCCATGGACCAAACAAAAGAACCCCAGACAAAAGAGACCGCTTAAACTACAGGATATCGCGGTCGTCATTGACATCCCACCTTTCTTTCCGTTAGCTTGACTCAGAATGCGGACTAGTTTCTCTAGGGTTTACGACCTGACACGATGATCCAATCAGGGACCTCCAACCCCTCGCTCGCCAGCTCCGACCTGTATGATCTCCAGAATGCTTTCCTGACAGCCCAGCTATGCAGAAAGCTCATGACCGCATCGCCCTTAATGATGAGATTGCTCTCCATCTTCTGAGTATGGAGATTCTGGAACCCTGCTCGTTTCAGCTCTGACACTACGAATGCGGGCTTGGGAGAAAACCATTCCTTGGGAGGAGTCTTCGTCCATTTCGGGTTACTGTCCGCGTCTATCACTAGCTTCTGTCGACGGTTTCTGGCTATTGGGGAGAGAAAAGAGTGGGTGGTAAGACAACCGGGTCTCACAAGCCGCTAGCATTCCGACAAGAACATGCGCAGCTCGTAGGAATCGATCTCGGGAAGAAACTCGCTTGATATTGCTCCCACGTACTTGTCGGAGAATTCTTCCCACAGCCAATCTAGATAGTCTGCTTTGTTCACCTTGACCCGGCCCCTCAGCTTCGCTTGAGATAGAGCCTTGTTCAACGGAGCAAGGGTCCCTGAGTACGCGCCCGTGAACTTGTCCACCACGTTGAATCGGTGTCCTGGGAGAAGCTTTGCCAAGGGAATGGTCAGTTGACCTTTTCCACACCCAATCTCTGCGAGAGTTCCGCTCCCACTAGAGACGAGCCTCGCTATCTTTCTAGCAAGATTGTCGTATTGGTGAGCGTACGCGTCTTCCACTCTCCTCGGATCATCAACGATTTGCAGCATATCGATTCTCTCTTGTTTTCTCTTCAAAGTCGTTGACCTTACGGCCTACCTAAGTAGGCAACCATGACATTGTCTCTAGGCGTATGATCCACGAAAGGGGCTTGCATTCCGAAGAAGGTTCTCTTCGGCCAACACCCCCTTTTGATTTTGCAAAGTCACTGGACTTTCTAGGAATGTTTCCTCCCATGCAGGAGGACCAGACCGTGAGCGAGGTCTCGCTTACGAAAGCGATCCCTGTTGGCGGCCGAACGATTGTCTTCCGGCTCAAACCGACCGGAACGATCAAGATGCCTGCTCTGAAATACACTCTCTTTTCGGATCATCCTTTTTCTCATGGACTTACAGATGTGATACTCGATAGGATCTCCTTCTTTCTAAGTCTCAATGACGATCTGGACCAGTTCTATCGGATAGCGATCAACGATCCTAACTTTGCCCCTGTTCTTCAGAAGCTCTACGGGCTACACCAAGTCAAATTCCTCACACCATTCGAATGCGCATGCTGGGCAGTTCTCTCACAAAGGAACCAACTGAACGCTGCACGAAAAGCCAGACAGGCATTGCTTGAACGATTTGGCACGAGCCTCGAAGTAAACGGTCAAGTTTACAGAGCATTTCCAGAGCCTGGCCAACTAGCTGAGACTTCCAATGAAGATCTGAAACAACTCATCAGACATGAACGACGAGAAGACTATCTCGCCCATATCACCAAGGCATTCACCGAGGTCGACGAGAGATTCCTTAGAACGGGAGAGTATGACAGAGTCGAGGACTGGCTGAAGAACATCAGAGGAATAGGAGAGTTCTCCTCGAGGCTCATAATGCTAAGGGGCCTCGGACGAATGGACAAGCTCGCAGTCGAGAAGAGATTGATCGCCGCAGCAGGCAGAGTCTATGGAAGACCAATGAAAGAACAGAGGCTCCATGTCATTGCGGAGAAGTATGGACGCGCGAAAGGCTACTGGGCCTACTACCTCAGAACAGCAGCAGGACCTTGAGGCCGGAGCTTCTCGCTAACTGCCAGATATTGTAACACTCAACAGAAACACTGGGTTAATTGGCTGATCCTGGGAATTAGTGGGAGTATTCCAGAGCGCGTCAGCTGCATTCATACCGCTTAGCACCTTCCCGAAGACCGTGTACTGCCCGTCCAGATAGTTGTTGTTGGCCATGTTGATGTAAAACTGGGAGCTTCCACTGTTAGGGTCAGATGAACGAGCCATTCCGAGGAACCCTCTATCGTTGTGGAGGGAACTGTCTATCTCGAGGGGAACTGTCTGCGAGGAGCCTCCTGTGCCCCATGTTGATCTGTCCGTGTAACCGCCCCTCGTGTTTGGATCTCCAGTCTGTATTACGCCCGGACTGGTTCTGACTATCCTGTGCCAGACGAGATTCGTGTAGAATCCTGATTGAGCTAGACTGACAATGTTCGCCACCGTCTTAGGGGCTGAAGCAGGAAAGAGCTGGACCACGATTGTTCCGCCCGTGGTGGACAATGCGGCCAAGAGTGGTGCTGTTACCATGTTCACTGTGTGTGTCAGGCTGCCGCTGGTGCCAGTCACGGTGACGGTATAAGTGCCGTTTGTCGCGGAGGACGCAGTCAACGTGGCGACCCCAGAGCCGGTGATGGTGGTAGGGGTGATCGATACGGTTAGGCCAGCAGAACCTGTAGCGGTCAGGTCGACGACTCCGTTAAACTGATTCACGGCGGTCACATTGACTTTTGAGGTAGTGGGAGTTCCCGCTCGTACCGCCACGCCTGGAGGAGCCCCGATTATGAAATCTGGGCGTGGCGCTGTTGCGAGCAAGTAAGCATAGTAGCCAACCCCTAGCGCTGCCACTATTAGGACGATTGCGATGAGGTAAGTCCTTCCTCGGCTCTCTCGCTTTCGTCTCTTTTCTAGAACTTTTCGTTTCTGGGCGGAGGGCATGGACTGACTGCTTGGTAGATGGGTCTGCTTGTAGAAATATGATTCGGCTAGAGATTTCTTCCGGAATACTTCTAGAGACTCATCGAACGATATTCAGTGGAGCACGGTGTGCCGGTCGCGGCCCACATTTTTCTGCTGGGCAGATCCATTATTACAGAAACGACCGTTTCGTATCTCTCGTACTCTGGGAGTTTCATGTTCGAATGCCTGCAAACAGATTCGGGCTTCCCATAATGGTCTCTCAACATGTTCTTTGCGTCAGAAATTCCCAGTTTTCGTCCGACGCGAACCGAACCGTCCAAGAGCTTCTGTATTCTTCGATATCGTTGGAGAGTAGATAATCGCTCTTCGTCCAAGACCTGTTTGACGCCAAGTATTCTCGGATTTGAGAAATGGTTCGTGTGCGCCACGGCTCCTCGGTCGGGTCGGAGCTCACAAACCGCTTCTGGGGCAGTTTCAATATCGACTACCTTGCCTGATCTGATAGTTTTCTGTTGTCCCAGTATGAAGTTGGCTGAACAGTTTCTTTGACCCTGTGAAATGACCGCCCTCGCGCGTGCGAGGGTTTTGGATCGAAGAATCTCCCAGCATCGGACGTGGAAGGGTTTCTTAAGACGTGCCCAGTCGTCTTTGCTGGAAACTATTCCGTTTATCAGGAGACCTAGTCCTTCGGAGTTTAGGCCGATTTTTCCGCCGACTACTCCTGCTTCTGTGAATGACAGTGTGTCAGCGCCGTTTTCGTTTCTGACCTTGAGGAATAGTCCTTCGACTTCTGGTATCCAGTCCCAGTTCTGCGCCATGATCAAATGCCCGTTCTCGACCGCTGCGGGGAGCGTAGCGAAGGCTGTGCAGCCGAAGGTCTTGGGTATCGGCTTTAATCCAATTTTCGAGAACTGGCTGTACATCAACTCATAACGGACGTTCAATGCGGTGATGTCGAGGATTTCCTGGCCAGAGCCAGCGGCCACCCCTCTCATTGTTTCGGCGTATTCTGGGCTGACCTTGTTGATCGCGTCTAGGAATCTTGCTGCTCGACTGATGGCTACGTCATGTGAGAGTTCGGTTTCGCTCTTGAAGCGACCAAAGTAGACCTTTAGATTGTTCTCTATTTCTGGACGAGCCTTCCTTCCATGAATGAATCCAATCTGGCGGGGTGAGCCTTTGAGGGTTAGAACGGGGAGCTTTGATTTCATTATGATCTATGCCAGGTTCTTCTCAAGAGTTATCCAGCCGACCTCTCGTTTGAAGCCAAGCTTCACATTGATCCCCAACATGGGGGCGTTTGTCGAATCGTTCCAGGTCTTGAGCTTCTCATACCTGTTGTTCCTTGCGAACTCGATAACTTTGAGTTTCAAGGCGACCGCTATTCCTCGTCCCCTGTAATCGCGTACTACTCCAGTTAGTCCCTGATAGAGTCCCTTGGGATCCTTCTGAGCCTTCCATACCGTGCTCATACCCACGTACTTGTCGCCATCCTTCGCGATCATGTAGCCTTGAGGAACTAGGTTGGGGCTCTTCATCTCGAAAGCTGACCATTGCTCGAAAGACACGGGTGTGAACTGTTCAGGTCGAGGAATGTCTTCCGAAATGGATTGAACTAGAGAATGGAGTTTGCTGTAACATTCAGGATCGTTCCTCATTTCATCGGCTAATGTGACAAACTGGATTCGATGCTGGGATGCCTTTTCCGCGTATTTTTGGAAAGCTGAGATGTCAACTGTTGCTGGGTTGAGGCGTGATTCCCAAGCTCTCATCTTCTCATGGAATCCTCGGTTCAAGGCGAACTTGATCGGTACGGGCATGTCCTCCCTTACCCCAGTCCATGATGTGACGGTGCCAAGATCCTTGAAGTCCTGGTTCAGCCTCTCGTAGAGGGCGCTCCCTATGCCCTTTCTCTGATGTTGCGGGTCGACCCAGATATCGAACCAGAGCTTCCTCGGATGATACATCCATGGAATATGTTGACATTGAGCAAACCCGACAGGTTCTTGGACGTCCTTGCTGATACAGGAGTATCGTTTGAAATGGAACTTCGACCTGTCGAGGCTCTCATCTTCAAACCGCCACTCTTCTGGTGTCCGGTCGTAATCAGGAAAGATAGAGCCGAAGACGCGGGCCAACTTCCCGTAGTCATCAGCCTTGAATTCGCTGATTTGCAATGGGAGTGTCCACTGTCTCGACATATTTCACAAAATGGAAGAACGAGCGATTAAACCTTTGTAGTGACATGCGAGCCCTACTATTTTGTCAGTAATCCGGACCTGAGAAGCTTGGACGAGGAGAGTTCAGGGAAAAAGTAGGACTTACAAGAATGGATACTGGGTACGCAACGCTCTCTAAACAAATCCTTGATGGCTGTCTTAGCACCAAGCCCGGTCAGCGAGTGTGGATCAACAGCTGGGACCACACGCTTGAACTAGCGTCAGATCTCGCCATGGAATCCAAGAAACGTGGTCTCGAGGTGCTTCTGACGGTTCAGCTGGAAGACCTCTGGTTGCGCTCTATGATCGAAGCTCCACTGGAGCTCCTTGACAATTTGCCAGCTCATATTGCCGCTGCATTGGAAGAGACTCAAATCTACGTCTATACTTTGGGACCGAGAAAGCCTATTCCGTGGGACAGGATTCCTGTTGATAGACGTGGGTCGGTTAGTGTATGGCTTGACGCTAGGTACGATAGGAGCAGGTTTGCTGAACAGTGGGCGAAAGTAGCTAGGAGGAACAAAGTGAAGATGGTGGGGATCGAAGCCACTCTCGCGACCCCGGAACGCGCAACGTCTATGGGTCTGGATTTGGAGGAGTGGAGACGAGTAATGTTTGAAGGTTGTACCGCCGACCCGAGAGAGATGGCTTCCCATGGACGTGCACTGGAACCTTTGATGGGCGGAGAAGGACAGGTGCATCTGACAACACCGTTTGGAACTGACTTCAGATTCAGACTCGACAAACGCCCATACGATTATTCGTACGGCCTGGCAACAGAGGAGAAGGCCGAGAGAGGAGAAGTTGTTTTCTTGCCAACCGGTGGAATCGAAGTTTCAGCCGCGGAAGATAGCGCTGAAGGAAGAATAGTCTACGACCCGCTAATCCGCGCCGGAAAAAGCCAAGTTGAGGACCTGACCTTTCAAGTAGCACAGGGCCGGATCAAACAGTTTTCGGCGAGATCTGGAAAGGAGATCTTCGAACGTTATCTTAGAGAGGGATCGGGAGATGAGAATCGCTTCTCCTATTTCGGATTCGGACTGAACCCCAAGCTTCGCCACGGGTTCACCCAGGATGATAAAGTCCTCGGAAGCACCATCGTGGGATTCGGCCATAGTAGCGCAAAGGGCGGTATGAATGGCGCAACCGGCCAATGGTGGGCCTCGATGACCAAGGCGACAGTAACAATTAGCGGTCAGAAGGTCATGGAGGATGGAAGACTACTGGTCGAATCCTAGGACGAGTATCCTTTGACCGAGTCTCTCCAAGACTGGATTCTCCAGCTCCCTAACGTCACAAAGGCTTCACACAGGCTGGGCGGCACAGAATATCAAGTACACGGTCTAGAATTCATGCATACTCATGGGACTTCGCAACTTGACATCAGACTCTCCAATGAAGACCAAGAGCGAACGCTGAAGGAGGGTAAGGCTGAACCGCATCGCTTCGTGCATCATCAAGCCGGTTGGGTCATTTTCAGAATCGGTTTGGAAAAGGATATTGAGAACGCGAAAGAACTGATTCGCCTAGCTTATGATAACGCAGAAAAGATGATGGCTGCTCACATATCGAGGCGGGCCCAAGAGAGCAGCTGAACTCCTACTCTAGATCTCTTTCCGCTGGAATAGAGGGAGAACATTCTCACCAATCAGTTTGTTGGCGGAAACAGGATTCTCTTCAACTGAATGGTGTAGCTTTGGGGGTCTTGGGAATGACGCGGGTTGCTGCCGGTTACCAATTGTTAAATAGATTAGACCCAACCCACGTTGGTCTTCGTTATGTCATTACCGAGAATACTCCTCGCTCTGAGTGTTTTGGCATTGATTGTCTCGCTAAACGTTTCATTTGGGGGCCTGTTCGCTCAAGCAGCGAATTCCGGCCGCTCAACCCTCGTGGGAAGCGCCCCTACATGGGCGAACAGCAAGAACTACCAGAGTGCTGCTAACCCGACTATTGACGTTGGTTTCCGCGTCTACCTTGGTTGGAATAACCCGTCAGCGGTTGAGGCTCTCGCGCAGGCCGTTTCCGACCCCAAGAGCCCGTCTTATGGTCAATATCTGACACCCCAACAGTTCCGCCAGCAATTCGCTCCGTCACAATCACAGGTGGGTGCGGTCCAGTCCTGGCTCAAGAGCCAAGGCTTCTCCGTTGAGTATACCCCGATGAACAATCATTATGTCTCAGCAGAGGGAACTGTCGCGCAGGCGCAAGCCGCGTTCGGCACCAGCTTCGGAGTCTACAGCGTTGGTGGCCTAAGCCTCAGATCCCCGTCCGCTGATGTCACCATTCCCAACTCCCTAGCAAACATCGTCACAGGTGTCCTGGGCCTCGACGATAGCGTACAATTTGTTCACACGGATAGCACTGTCGGAGACGCGCCTCCGCCACCTGCCTTCGTTAGCGCTCATCCGTGCTCATCGTATTGGGGACAGCTGCAGGCTGTAGGTTTCACGAATCCGTATGGAGCGGGAACTCTTCCCTTTGCCCCGTGCGGATATACTCCCCAACAGATCAAGGGCGCGTACGGTATCTCCGGGTACGATGGTTCAGGTCAGACGGTAGCGATTATCGACGCCTATGCGGCACCTACGATCATCCAAGATACTAACCAGTGGTCGATCAATCGCGGTCTTCCGACACTAACAGCAAACCAGCTCGTCCAAGTTGTTGCACCTGGGACCTACAACCACCCCGAGAAAGGGCTCTTTCAGGACCCACAGGGCTGGTATGGTGAGGAGACGCTTGACGTGGAAGCTGTTCACGGCATGGCCCCCGCTGCGACTATCGTTTTCGTGGGCGCGCCTAACAATTTCCAAGACCTTGACGCGGCACTGAACCATGTCGTTGACCGGCATCTTGCGTCGATCGTTACTAACTCGTACGGCTTCAATACCGAGATACTGCCCTTCGGCTACATCAAGCCACAAGAGGACACGATTCTGCAAGGAGTTGTCGAAGGCATCGGAATCTACTTCTCCTCGGGCGACAACAGCGACGAGTCACTCGTGCAGGGCTATATTACCACTGACTGGCCAGCCTCAAGCCCATTTGTGACCGCTGTCGGAGGGACCAGCCTCGCAGTCGGCCCGTCCAACAATTATCTCTTTGAGACTGCTTGGGGAACAACCACATCATCATGGACTGGCACAAAATGGTCTCCTACTCCGCCAGGCTCATGGTTGTACGGCTCGGGAGGCGGCGTAAGCCGCATCTTCGCGGAACCATCCTACCAGGTCGGAGTAGTGCCTAACTCGGTGTTCCAAGCTCAGGGACGAACCGGTCGAGCTGTACCGGACATATCGGCTGTCGGCGATCCCAACACGGGATACTTGATCGGTGAAACACAAACCTTCCCCAATGGCACAGTGGCGTATTCTGAATATCGCATCGGAGGAACCAGCTTATCATCTCCACTGGTAGCCGGAATCATGGCACTCGCCGACCAAGCTGCTGGTCACACTCATGGGTTTGCCAACCCACTCTTCTACAGCCTCGCAGGCTCATCCGCCTTCACGGACGTTGTCAGCCCAGCCTCAACGGTGGCGGTGGTACGCGCGAACTACGTCAACAACATTGGCGCTAGCGCGGGAGTAGTCTATCGTCTGCGAACAATGAACCAGAACTTAAGCCTCACATCTACACCCGGGTACGATGACGTGACAGGCTTAGGAACGCCAACCAGCTCGTTCCTAAGCGCTCTGAAGTAGCGCGAGTCTCCAGCCTTACACGACACCTTAGTCCGATTGCGCTCTTTCTACCCCTTTGGTGCGGCCGCGAGCGCTTAGGGCTTTTTCAGTGTCACTAGAAAATGGGCACGGTTTCCACCTTCTTCAACAGGAATCATTCTTTCTTTGAATGACACGATCTTCGCTCCCTTGAGGCATGATTCAAGTTCTGAGCGCGAGAAGAAGTGGTGGATTATTCCCCGCTCATCGCCCTCTGTAAAGACATAGGTGTTGGGCTCCAACTTCTTTCCATTACCTTTTCTGAAATCTGCGGCTGACAAAGCTACGATGAGCGCTGATGCCCCTTCTCTCATCACTCTTCGAATCTCACCAGCTGTCCGCTTGATCTCAACGATATTTCCATGATGGAGGACATTGGTACAGATGATACCATCAAAGTAGCCGTCTATGAACGGGAGATCCCGCATTTCATGCTTGACAAGAGAAACGTTAGCAATCGAAGCGACTTTCAGACGGCCGTCAAGGGTGTTGAGGGCCGTTTCCGAAATGTCAAGAGCTACTACCTGAAATCCCTGTTTGCCCAGAAGTATGGAATGACGACCTGCTCCGCAGCCTAGGTCGAGGATCGTCTTCGCGCCTTCGCGTTTCAAGTCCTGGGCGAACTCTACGACTTCTGGCAGTGGTGGAGATGTCTCTTCCCATCTCCCTTCTCTCCAAGCTAGCTCCCACGGATGCGTCTTGTTCAAAGTCATCACTGGATGTAGGTACGATCTGACGGGTAACTAGTTGCCAGGGCTCAGAGTCGAGCTTCCCGTATTGCTACCCGCTCCCTGAGCTGGGAGTAAATGATGCCAGCGGCGTTGCGGCCGCAGGAACTTCTCCTTTTGCGATTCGAGAATATGCTCTGTAGTAAGCGAATGCGAAGATAGCCGCGGGAATGAGACCTAACAATCGTAGAAATTGTAGCTGGGCTTGAAGCGCACTGAGTGGAGAGGGGTCGAAGGTTCCACTGGAAAATGATTGGGTGACTGCCCCTAGAACCTGCGGGCTTACAATGTAAGCGACCGTGACCGAGACGGCCAGTTGGATCGCGAAGGCAATGTAGAGCAAGACGCGGCCCATTGAGTCCTGTAACGCGTAAGTGAAGATCACATAAGCTATTCCGATGACTGCGCCGCTAATGAGAACCCCGATGAGGAGCTCGTTGAAGGCTGAAACTAATGCTTGTTCAATGGCTGTCTGGCTGCCGCCACTCAACGCGGCGGAGACAAAGGAGAGACCGAACAGGAACCCCACGACAAAGGCGACCGCAATTCCTACGCAATAGATTACAACGGAAAATATGGTATAGTTGGAGTGGTTGTTGCCGAAGGGGTTTCGGCCGATAATGACCAGTATGACCCCGATTATGGCTAGGATCAATCCTACATACATTATGTATGGCAGTGGCCCGAGGAGTATTCCCGCGATCACAAGTAGGAGCCCAGTTTTGGTCCTGTCGATGTTTGTCTTCCTCGCAGTCTCCACCGGATTCCAGTATCCTGGGGGCGACCCATACCACTGTGCTGGTGAGATATTCGGAGGCTGCTGAGGACCTTGGTAGGATGGGAGCGAGGCGGCTAGTTGTGTTGCGCAGTTCGCGCAGAATCTGGCGTTAGGAAGATTTGTGTATCCACACTTGGGACAGGTGTTGGATGTGGACATAATCTTCTTCGAGCTCTAGGCTCGAACGAACGCAGACATAACCGTTTTGGATTTAATTTAGATTAAACCAGCTATCTAGGAGACCAGGTCGAGGCCTAGTGACAGAGAACAGAACAATTGAGATGCTCGCCGAATGGAATGGAAAGGTGCCAACTCGGATATTCGTAGATGAATCATTGAGGATTCTCAGAGCCGCCTCAGAAGCGAAGGTCGCCTTGAAAATGCTAGGTGGCCTCGCGATAAAGGTTCACAGCCTCAACGAGAAAGAGTTTGCAAATCGACTGGGCAGGTCCGCTGAGAAAGGTCAAGAGTACAGTGACATCGACTTCGCTACCTACTACAAGTCTCGCGACGGAGTGAGAAAGATCATGGAGTCGTTGGGCTATTCGAAGCGTCCGTCTACGATGTCTACTTCGGCGAGCCAGAGGCAGATCTATTTTCACCCGAAAGGATGGTTCTACATTGATGTCTTCTGGGACAAGCTGAAGGCCGCAAACCATCCTATCAGCTTCCGCGATAGATTGGAAGTTGACCCCATATCGATCCCGCTCTCCGATCTCCTACTGGAGAAGCTGCAGATAGTCTCCTTCAGCAGGAAGGACATGATCGATACGTTACTTTTGCTCAAGGCCCATACTATAGCAGGGAAAGAAGAGCTGGAAACCATTAGCACAGACAGAGTTGCTTACGTATTGTCCCGAGACTGGGGCTTCTGGTACACAGTAACCACCACCCTCCAAGGAATTGGAGAACACGTGAAAGAGATGAGTGTCCTATCTTCTCAAGAAACATCTGACCTATCTTCAAAGGTTGAGAAGCTTCTCTATGCCGCCAATACTGTCCCCAAGTCGCTGAGATGGAAGCTGAGAGCCATCATCGGCTCAAGAAAAAAATGGTACAAGCCTGTGGAGACAGAGGAAACAGTGGGAGAGTTTGGAATATGGCGCCTGCGCGAGCAAGCAAGTACAAGCGGCTAGATGAAAGACTAGGCCCTTGCTACCTCAGCAACTAGGCTTGATTTATCAGAGTCTGATAATTTCTCCATGAATCTCTTTGTCGATTGTTAGAATGCCGTAGG
>VBAY01000120.1 GCA_005883085.1 Candidatus Bathyarchaeota archaeon | reverse complement strand
TATCGCAAACCAGGCGCTCAGAAAGCATGTGGAATACGATGCCTACGCGGAAAATTTCGGTCTAGTCACCATCTCCAAGGGTCTCCTGAAGACATTCTTCAGTCTGATGTCGGAGGAGCAGGCAAGGGCCCTGGGTAGGAAATCCGGCGAACATGAAGGAGTCGCTCTCGTCACCTTCTGGTTCAAGGATTTCAACCTGGAAAACGTGATAAAATCGTTGGACCGGGTAGCCTCGCACTACAACCACAATTTCGAATTCGAGTACACCCATGAAGGGCAAGCCTATGTTGCGGTACTCAGGCATGATTGTGGGTCCCGCGCTTCAGCTTTCTATGCCGAATTCGTCAAATCCGTGTTCGCACTCCTTGACACGAGGGTTGAGCTGGAAGAAACCGAAGATCAAGTCGTCGCAAAGATATTCGTTCAGAAGCCTGACGAGCAACTAACTGTAGGGGGAGTCATTCATGATGAGCTGAAGCCTCTATACCCTCAACCATCCCCAAGACAGGCCGTTTAGCGCAGTTAGAATCTGAACGTGCTTTGGATAATTGGAGTCGCACGGAAAAAGAAGGGGCAGGGAGGCTTGATGCCTCCTAGCTCTCGATTGGGATTTTCCTAGGGAAATATTCCTGTGCCAGATGTCTGTGTTGCGATATTGGTGCTGTCGCAGTAGCCTGTGTTGGTCCGGCTTGGCGTACAGTTAGGCCCGGCAGGATGCGTGGGCGTGTTGCTGTACTGGTCGTCGCTGTAGACGATAGATGCTAGACCTGTTGTCGGGCTTGCAGCGACTCCGAAGTCATCGTAAAGATCCCGGTTTCCAGTGCAGCTCACGCCTGACTCGCAGACTCCACCGTTATGGATCACTGGGGTCGCTGCTTGCTGGGAGAACAAGCTTCCAGCGGTTGTTGCTTGGAGGTTTTGTGCGAAATAGACGTACCATGCGGCGCTTGAGGGGTAGTTGTCGGGGGTTTTCACGCCGTCGTAGTAGGAGGTTCCATACCAGACAACGTCAAGCTTGCCCGCTCCACCAGCAACACTCCAAGGCATGATGGCGGTAGCGGATGGGCTCTGGTTGATCTGCGATGGAGCAGACCAGCTCGTCCCATGGTCGGTGGAGAAACTATAGTAGAGATTGTGGTCGTCTGTGAATACAACGTAAATGTTTCCTGCAAGATCGACGCTGACGTTGACGAACTGGTGTCCGTAGGAGACGGACGTGTTCGAGTTGACGTACACAGCATGGTCAGTGAATGTCAAGCCACCATCTGTGGATACTGCAAGCCAGACCGCGTGAAGGCCGCAGTTGAGACATGTCGTCTCTGTTGCGCTTGCGATTCCGCTGAGGGACTGGTAGATGTTGTGGTTGGCTGGGTCGATTGCGAGATTCCCTATCTCGTTCTGGAATGACGCCAGCCAGAGATGGTTCGCATCGAACGCGTTCCCTGTCTGGGCGAAGGTCATGCCCGCGTCAGTGCTGCAGGTGACGAAGATGTCGTTCGTAGCAGTAATGCTGTGATACGAGACGCAGACTTTGCCAGCCCCCTCGGCAGCGATCCATGGCCTGTCGTCGCCCGGCACAGAAGCGCCTGTTGGATTGAGAAGCCATGTGCTGCCGCCGTCAGTGCTAGTGCTCACGTAGACAT
Organism: Candidatus Bathyarchaeota archaeon; assembly: GCA_005883085.1. Taxonomy (GTDB): domain Archaea; phylum Thermoproteota; class Bathyarchaeia; order 40CM-2-53-6; family 40CM-2-53-6; genus 40CM-2-53-6. The sequence goes on along the minus strand of VBAY01000120.1, from coordinate 6,669 downwards.
TGGTCAGTGCGAGTCTTACTACGTAGTCGTTGTAGACGCCGTTCCCGTTCATGGCTGACGCGACAGCCAAGTCCGTGTCTCCACCTGCTGGCGAGAACTGTGTTCCTGCTGCAGAGGCGCTGTTAGGTGATGCTAGCGAGATGTAGTGGAGCCCGGCGTCGATGGATTTCCAGGCATCAGTTCCCCCTGACAGCCCGTTCTCGGAGGAAGAGTAGAAGTTGCCGGCCGAGTCGGCTCGTATTGCTGGTTCTGCGGCGAAATTGTAACAGTTTGCCAATGTGTTGGGGCAGGATACTCCAGGAGTGTTTCCGAGCTCGTAGTTGGTGAATGCAAAGCCTGCGGCCCTGGCGCCTCCGATGGAGTAGAGTGTGCTCATTCCTATTACTAGCAGAATGGTCGACAATCGTAGAATGTGCGTTAGGATGTCTGTTTTGTTCTGAGGGAAGAGATTGTTGTTCAAGGATTATTCGCGGGGGACAGGAGTTATGAGCGGATATATTCGGCGCGTGTACAAGCGATTACAAAGAACCACACTCGGCCCTCGGCGCCTGAAAGACACTACAAATATAAAACCTTTTAACAACATCGTTACTTGATTGGACCATGGCTCCCTCGACCACCCGCAACCTCCTAATCGCGACCGTACTGCTAGCAGCAATCGTCGGAGCCATTACAGGGCTTGCAGCCGGCTATCTTGCGCATCCGAGCCCCACGCCCCAGACACGAGAATTCTACCTGTTCGCCCAAGACCTAAGCTTCAGCGCACCATCAAACCTCAACTCCGATTACATCTACTCATCAAGCCAGATCACCGTGAACAAAGGCGACATCGTAACCATTCACTTCTACAACCCCACCGACAAAGCTCACTCATTCACGATCGGCACGCCCTACACAAACGACGTGGTGGTGACAGCCCAATCCACGGTAATACAGAACGCAAACATAACGATCACAACAAGCCAACCAGGAAGCTTTGCCTTCCACTGCAAATTCCATCCACCACAGATGACCGGAACGATTCTAGTTCAGGGATAAACACACGGCATTCTCACGACTTGTCCGTTGTGACCAGAACTTGCTCATCGGTTTCTTTGATCGTCGCAAGCCTGCCAATAGTTTTCATCATAACTCTGAGAGTCTCACCTAGGCTTTGAGAAGTGCGAAGTCCTCTACCATGCCTCAGAATAACTGTGTGCGTTTTCTCGCTAGACGTATGTTCGTATACAGTTTGGGACGGGATGGACAGAAGATCTAGTAGATCGAGATACTTCTCAAAACTGGCTTTCGTATAGTAGAAGGTAACGAACTCAACCATGGCCTCACCGTACTTGCGGCCGACTTCACGAGCCTCATTCTCGTCCAGCTTCTCGTAGAGCATCCTAATCACGGGTTTAGGAACTGATACCAAACCAAATCGTTCGGCCGGTAAGTCCCAGTCTACATAGTGCCTGAGGGCTTGAGAGGCAATATCGCTCATGCTGACATTCCTTTCTTCGGCCTCCTTCCTGAGTTTCTGGTAAACATCGGTTCGTAACCTGAACGAAATGTGGGTCCGAAGCGCATTTTGCCTATCCGGAATCCCCGCCTCCCTTGTCCCCGTGCCCAGAAAGTTAGCCCTTATTCAGAACGGTTCTCTGGCCCCTATAACAGTATGGTATACAACCACAGATACCGAAATATCTATTTCTACAATAGTATATCTTTGTCATCTGCCTACCTCAAATCGCCGCGTCAGCGATTTCGCGACGGCTGAACGCCATTCTTGGGCAGAAAGATTGCCTTGAATCCTTCCAGCCACGCCCGTCTCGCGTCTTCAACCGGCAGCCCGGTCACAACTATTGTCTCAATCCCGTTCCACAACGCGATCAGGGCATAGGTTATGAATCGCAAATCCAAGTCTCTATCGATGAAGCCTCTCTTTCGTCCCTCCTCCAGATAACTCATCAATGTCGCCGCGTACTCGTCCTGCGTCTTTTTGAGAATTTTTCGAAGGCCGGGGTTGTGCGATGCCTCCGAGAATATTTCGAAGCTCAGTCCGGAGTTCGAGCCGTAGCGCTTCAACATCTTGTCGAAGAATTCGCCAGCGCTCTCCAGTGGGTTCTTCTTCTCGCTGAAGGTGGAGTATAGGATCTCTTTGAAAGCCAAGGGTTCTGCCCGGGCGATCGCCTCGAACAACTCCTCCTTGCTCGCAAAATAGAGGTAAAGCGCTCCCTTGCTGACGCCTAGTTTCTTGGCCACATCGTCCATGGTTGCCTGGCGGTAACCCTTTTCGCCAAAGACCTGGTTTGCAGCTGCGAGGATTCGTGTTCTGGCTTCTTCTTTGTATTCCGGGACGACCCGCGGCATTTTTCTAATGTGACATGTGCGCGTGCGTTGTATTTAAAAATGACCGACGCGTTTAAATAATGACTCACCGGTCAGTTTAGCGACGGATAATGCAGAACGAAAAAGTCTCAGATACGACAACGATGAAAGACAAGGTTGTCATGGTTACCGGAGCCAATTCCGGGATTGGAAAGTCAGCAAGCCTAGCCCTTGCCGAAAAAGGCGCTACAGTGGTCATGGTCGCACGTAACAAGGAGAGAGGCGACGCCGCAAGATCCGAAATAGTCAGAAAATCCGGGAACAATTCAATAGATCTCTTACTCGCCGACCTATCGTCCCTTGAATCGGTACGGCAGCTAGTAGCAGAGTTCCGGAAAAAATATTCCAAACTTCACGTCCTGATCAACAACGCTGGACTCTTCAACCAAAGAAGACGTGTCACCGCTGACGGTTACGAGAATACTTTCGCAACAAACTATCTCGCACCCTTCCTTCTAACAAACCTCCAACTGGACCTGTTGAAGGCCAGCGCTCCAAGCCGAATCATCAATGTATCATCCGTGGGACACTACAATGGGCACATCAACTTCGACGATCTCAACTTGGAAAAAGAGTATGGTGGATGGAAGGCCTATGGACAATCCAAACTAGCTCTCGTTCTTTTCACCCATGAACTCGCTAAGAAACTCCAAGGAACAGGGGTAACAGTCAACGCAGTACACCCGGGAACTGTTGCGACAAACATCTGGAGCAGACCTCTGGGTCCAGTAGGCTTCATTATGGCCCTGCCGAAATTGTTCATGACCAGTCCTGATCAGGGCGCGGAGACAATTGTCTATCTCGCCTCCTCAACTGACGCGAAGGGTCTCAACGGAGAATATCTTGAGAAGTTGAAAGTGAAGAAATCGTCAGACGAGTCCTATAATGAGGAGATCTCTCAAAGATTGTGGGATGTCAGCGCAAAACTGACTCGTCTTTCATAGGATGTTCCGACGATGAATCGAATAGATCCCTCGACTCCGTCGGACGTAATCACATTATGTGACTACGAGACGTGCCCGACCATTAAAAGCAGCAACGACCTCAGTACGGTAATTGTGGTGAAATCTGATGGAAACTCACACTCGATCGAGACCGGAACAAATCACGACTACAATAGTCATTACAAATCTTTTGAGAATCGCTCGATAGGCGAGGCTCATCAATGAGCAACGGCCAACCAGCACCATTCCCAGGGCAATCGGACAAGATTGTCCAGGTAGAGAATCTCTCTAAGAAGTATGGCGAGAACGTGGCCGTCAACGGTATATCGTTCAGCCTTACAAAAGGCGAGGTTTTCGCCTTCCTAGGCCCAAACGGCGCGGGAAAAACCACCACGGTAGAGATTCTAGAATGTCTCCGAAACCCAACGGGAGGCCAGGCGAAAGTCCTTGGCTACGATGTCAGCAAACGCTCGGACCAAGCAGAGATCCGAAAACGGATCGGCGTCCTGCCACAAGACTTCAACGCCATCGATCGTCTTACCGTCCGTGAGAATATCAACTACTTCGGAGCCATGTTCAAACACCAGCTCGACGCGGACAAGCTCATCGAGCTAGTCGATCTCAAGGACAAACGGGACGAGCAGTTCAAGAGGCTATCAGGTGGTCTCAAGCAGAGGGTCGGCCTTGCGGTTTCCCTTGTAAACGACCCTGATGTCGTGTTTCTTGACGAGCCCACTACGGGCCTTGATCCTAGAGCTCGCAGGGATGTCTGGGGCGTCGTCGAGCGGTTGAAGAGCCAGGGAAAAACAGTCTTCCTCACAACACACTACATGGACGAGGCAGAATACCTCGCCGATATCGTATCGATAATCGATCACGGACAGATAATCGCGTCCGGGACACCGGACCAGCTAATAGACACCCACGGCGGGAAAAAAACACTAATCATCCGAGAAGCTGGCGAAGAGGGGCTAAAACAATTACCGCTTGGTTTACCGAAAGCCGAGCTCAGAAACGCGGGAGACATTGCCATTCCCCTGAACAACGGAGAACTCACAAACATCCTCATGGGCCTGGGAGCAACTCCATTGCACGACAAGGAGATAGAGGTTCGACGTCCCACTCTAGACGACGTCTTTCTCAACTTGACGGGGCGTAGAGTCTCGGAGGAGGGAAACTAGCCATGAGGAGTCGAATCTACACTATCATCAGTGGACACTTCAAGAGCTGGTACCGCAGCAAGAGCAACATATTCTGGACAATCGCGTTCCCACTGCTCCTCATCGTTCTCTTTGGAGCGATCTTCGGCAACGGAAGCACCAAGTTCGATCTTTACCTCCAGAACCAGGACCTTAATGCGAATACGCCAACAATGTACTCTCAAGGGTACATCAGCGTTCTGAACAACACGGGAGCGTTCAACCTCCACACCGTCGCCGCTGGACAAACGGTTCAACAAGCTCTAGACTACGTCAAGAGTGATGCTCAGCTTCACAATCGAGGCCAGAGACTGCTAGTCATACCATCAGGTTTCAACACCACTCTCAACAGTGGGAACGACGCGACCATTCAGCTCTACATGGATCAGAGCGACCAAGCCTCCGCATCACTTGCGGGAATAGTTCGCTCAGTCACCATCTCATATGCAGCGTCCATTGCCGGTGCCCCCGACCACCTAAATCTTCAACAAGTTGGCATCGTAACCCGGAACATCCGCTACATCGACTTCTTCATCCCCGGAGTCATCGGCATGACCCTCCTCACCACAGGCGTTTTTGGTGCTGTGAATACTAACGGACGCTACCGCGAGCTGAAGATTATCAAGAAACTCGCAACCACACCGCTCAGCAAGATCGAATGGATTCTCGGCATGGTCGGCTACCAAATGATTCTGGCCACCATCTCCCTCGTCGTAATCCTCTTCTTCGGCTATGCCCTCTTCGGCGTCACGGCGACCATCGACATCTACACAGTGGGATTGGTAGTTGCCGCAGCACTCCTCTTCCCAGGCATCGGCATGGTACTCGCGAATTTCGTAAAAGAAGCAGAGAGCGCGGATGCGGCTGCCAACGCGATAACCTTCCCCATGATGTTCTTGGCCGGAACCTTCTGGCCGCGCGAGACACTGCCTGATATCATGAAGATCATAGCCAACTTCATGCCGTTGACATACGTGAACGATGGGCTGCGAGATGCGCTGATCTACGCGGAACCGGCCCAAGCATTGACAAACACGATCATCGCCCTAGGCTTAGCGGCATTCTTCATTGTACTTGGCAGTATGTTGATGAATTGGAAGGAAGAGTAGTCATGCCAATGACGACTAGGATAATTCCAGCCTTAAGTTCGGAGCAGTAGAGGCCTCCGCCATGGGCTCCTTGTCATCAGCAAAGACCCTTGGTGGAGTGGGCGGGATTCTCGTCTTCTTCCCCTTCCTCAGCCTTGTTGGCTGGATACTAATTCTACAGGCGACAAAGGAAATATCCGAGACTGTTCAGGACAAGAGTATCTTCGACGACGCCCTCCTCGCCGCCATAACAGCAATAATTGGAGCGGTTGTTTTTGTCGCATTTATCGTTACAGGATCCATCGCAGGACTGTTTACGTTTGGTCTTGGCTTCCCCAGATTTCTACTGTTCTTCGGTATACTCGGAGCGTTCTGGGTTTTCACGATCATATCTGCCATCTTTCTCAAACGTTCATACGAGAAGATATCCCAGCGACTGAACGTAAGCGCGTTCGCAACCACCGGTCTACTTTACCTTATTGGCGCGGCCCTAGCGATCGTATTCGTAGGCTTCCTGATTCTCCTAGTTGCCTTGATCTTCCAAGTCGTCGCGTACTTCTCCATTCAAGATCGGCCAGCGTCGCAAGGCTGGGGACAGCCTGCCCCGCAGACCCTTTCGTCCGTTCCTGCGCCACAGCAACCAGCAATGTCCCAGCAGCAACCTCAGGTCGAGACAAGATTCTGTTTCAAGTGCGGTGCCAAGCTTCCTAGTGTCGCGGTTTTCTGCACCAGCTGCGGTGCAAAACAGGCGTAGCCTAACCGAATTGGGAAGATTGTATGAGCTACTGTTTCGGTCGCACTAGAATACTACCACTTTCCACCCTAACATCATAGACAGGCTCTGGCCTCGTGGTGGGACCGCTCTTCACCGCGCCATTAGTGACATCGAAATGGGACCTGTGCAACGGACATTCTACCTCATGACTTTCAAGAATACCCTTGTCCAAGGGCCCACCCAGGTGGGTGCAGACATTTCCAATAGCGTAGTACTTGCCCTTCACGTTGGCAACTAGAACCTGTTGACTACCGACGATAACCTTTCTCATCTTTCCTTCAGGAATCTCGCTGGCA
>VBAY01000239.1 GCA_005883085.1 Candidatus Bathyarchaeota archaeon | reverse complement strand
CCGTTACTAGAGTAAGCTGTCCTACCTATCAACTGCGCTCGTCTAAGAGCCAGCCGACGATTCTTCCATGGACAACCAGCTCTCGCCACTTGTCCTGAGGGAGATCGTGCCGTTCGTCACTTATTGGAACGATTAGGAGATCTGCGCCAACTCCGTTGGCCAGCTTCTCCAGCCCAGGTACGATCTCGCCTGGTGGATGGAGACAATAGACGAGGGAGGCGCCTTGGTATAGTTTGAGGCTTGGAAACATTACGTCGTCGGCGATGGCTCTGATTCGTCCCGATTTTCTTGAGCGCACCCATGACTCATCCTTGTCGGTTACGAGAATTTCAGCTCGAGGGAGAGCTTTGGATATTCGCTCCGCCACGTCTATTCTGTGCCCTACTCCGACTTCTATGATTTTTCTGGCGTCGCTATAGTTCTGTTTGATCCAGTCTACGAGCTGTTCGAACAATATTCTTGGTAGATCCCGGGGTCACTTGGGCCAGCGGGGCTGCATTGCCCCCTGGTCTCCGTTGGACTGGCGCATTTTTCTCATCCCTTCGAGGATCAGCTTTTGTTCGATAGCTGCCACCAGTAGTTTCGTCTCGATGACCTTGTCGGGGTTGACGCTCATGCTGACTGCTCCTTCTCGGACTAGGAATTCGACGACTTCGGGATAGTTTGAGGGTGCTTGACCGCAGATCGATGTTGTCACGCCTTTTTCGTTGCAGACTCTGATGACATGGCTCATCGCTCGTAGGACTGCGAGGTTGCGTTCGTCGTAGATTTCCTGGATCGATGCATCGTCTCGGTCGATGCCAAGGATCAGCATGGTCAGGTCGTTGGTTCCAAAAGATATGCCGTCAATTCCCTCGTCGACGAACTTGTCGATCAACAAGACCGTAGCAGGAACTTCTACCATTATCCAGAGCTTGAAATCTGGGCCTCGCTTCAATCCCTCTTCTTCCAGGATCTTCCTCGCGTTTCTGAAATCCTCGAGGGTACGGACGAAGGGCAGCATCACATGGACATTGGTAAGCTTGTACTCCTCTCTGACTTTCTTGATGGCTTGACACTCCAATCGGAAAATGTCAGGCTCTTTCACGTATCGGAAGCAGCCCCGGTATCCCAATAATGGGTTGGGCCCGACGTGACCTGCTTCATGTTCATATTTTTCGCCGCCTGGAAGGCCTAGAAACTCGTCAGGCTTGAAGTCCAGACACCTGTAGACGACAGGCCTTGGAGCGAACGGTGTGGCCACCTTTCTGACTCCCTCAGCGAAAGCATTGACCATCTTTTCGCCCCCTCCTTCTTCTATCAGCAATCGGGGATGTTTCCCAACGGAGAGCATCATGTGCTCTGCCCGCAAGAGGCCTACGCCGTCAGCGTGGGTCTCCCGTTCGACTCGCTCTGCGAGTTCTGGGAGTGAGATGTTCACGTAGATCTTTGTCGCGGTTATTGGGATGACAGTAGGGATTTCATGTTGAGGCTGTGTTGCCTTGAGAACTTCTTCGACTAGGCCGTTGTAGACAACTCCTGATTTCGCGTCCACTGTGTACTCTTGTCCCATTTGCATGAGCTTGGTAGCGTTCCTTGCGCCGACGATGCAGGGGATACCCATCTCTCGGGAGACAATAGCGGCGTGGCATGTTGTTCCCCCGTCTTCTGTGACGATGGCGCCCGCGATTTTCATGTAGGGAACCCAGTCAGGGTTTGTCATTCGAGTGACGAGTATGTCCTTGTTTTTCATCAGGCGTCCCGCTTCAGCTGTGGTTGGGACAATCTTGGCTCTGCCCGCGTGTAATCCCGGGCTCGCGGCTAGACCGTGGACGACTGCGACTCTGTGAACGATGTGGGAATCTGTTTCTCCACCAGGACCCTTCATTTTACTCCAGAAGGTCTCAGGCCTCGTCTGGACAACGTAGACTGAACTCCCAGTCGACCCGTGCTCGACGGCGAATTCGATATCCTGCGCAGTGTGGTAGTGATCCTCAATGTCCACGGCAGTCTTTGCAATTTCAATGACCTCTTCGTCTGTTAGGCTCGAAACATTACGTCGTTCTGCGGGGACCTCGCTCTGCATCGTCAGCCCGGTCTTGTCGTTCGGGAGGTGCTCGACCATCTTTGGGACTATCTCTTTGCGGATCAGCTGCATGGTGCCTTTGTCGACGATGAACCGGTCA
>VBAY01000238.1 GCA_005883085.1 Candidatus Bathyarchaeota archaeon | reverse complement strand
TATACAGTTACAGGGGAGCGCATGAGACCAAATGGTTCCGGTTCCTCATAGGGCCCGATAGATCGGTGAAAATCTATTGACACAAGTCGGGATGGCGACAAAACCCGGTTTCGTTTCCCGCTTCAACAGCAAGCGAGTGTTAACCTTATCGCAGACGAAAGGTACAATCCGCTTAAATCGCGCACAAAGGAGGGCTCCATAAAGTGACGACGATGGAGCCTACTGGGATCAAGGTCCTCGACGACCTCTTGTCCGGTGGTCTCCCGAGACCTTCAGCCGTCGGACTTATCGGAGCTGTAGGCAGTGGCAAATCCTCCTTGGTCAGACAGCTCGCGGTTAACATGCTCGAAAAAGACTTCCGAGTGCTCTACTATGCCATTGACGAGTCTGCGGAGGACGTGAGAGAAGGAGTCGCCACTTACGGAGTCAACGTCCCCAAGTATGAAGAGGAAGGACGACTAGCCTTCATCGACATCTTCGCCCTCGGGGTCGAACGTTTAGCAGAAGCCTACCCGGTTGAAGAACCAGAGAGAATCGTCGACAGCACATTCAAGTTCTCCGACCTCGTCGCCCAAGGCCGAAGCTTCACCCTGAAGCATCTCGGAAAGAAACAGTTCGTCATAATGGACTCCCTAACGCCTTTCTTCCTCATGGTTGAGGCAAAAAGGGTCTTCCAGTTCGGTCAAGTCCTAAAGTACGCAACACGCTTCGCAAAAGCCATCGGAGTTGCAACCCTCCACACAAAAGTGCTGGATGAATCAATCGAAAACGCCATGGTCAACTTCGCCGACGTTGTGCTCGAACTCGAGAGGAGAAAAACCCCCGAAGGCATTAGCAGAGGGGGAACGTTGAGACTGGTGAAGTTGGGGAAGACTCAGATCCCGTCAAGAGGATACTACTACGAAATGACGCCCCAAGGAATAGTCATAAGCACTGCCCCTCCTATCTGACTTCATGTATCATTCTCCCAACCAAAGACCTATTGAATTACGGCGAGTTCAGAATTCTAGATCAGAGTCAGAATTCTCTTGGGCACGGCTAATCCAACTCATCGGCTTGGCCCTTTGCTGAAAATGCTCCGGGTCATGTGACCTTCCCAATGACTTCAGAATATTTTCTTTCACCAAAGAGAAAGGTCCAACTAGCAGACGACACTCACTTCTGGAGATCATTCCCACGCCGATGAAATATTGCATGGAGAATCCCGCCGTACGAAGCACCGCTCGAATAGTCGCTGGATCATCCTTTCCGAAGCTTCTAGTCTATGAATTCCGACAGGACGATCCCAAAAAGTGCACTTCGGCCAGACTCAGAAAATCTCGGCTAGTACAGGGTCTCCCGAACATGAGACGAATCCCTTCCTCAGCCATAGTCTTGAACCCCACAAGCAGCAAAACGCTCTCTATCGAGGATCGAGAACTAATCCTACGCAACGGCCTAGTCGCACTGGACTGCTCTTGGAACCTGTCGGAAAGCGTTTTCGATCGAAACATTCCAGGTAATAACAGGAGACTTCCAATTCTCCTTGCGGGGAATCCAACGAACTATGGGATTCCTGGCAGACTCAGCACGGCCGAAGCCATCGCGGCCACACTCATCCTGACAGGCTTTCGGCAACCTGCCGGAGTGATTCTGTCTTTGTTCAAGTGGGGAGAAACCTTTCTCTCGCTCAACCACGACCCATTGGAGAAATATGCAGCCGCAAAATCTTCAGAGATCTCTTCTTTGGAGGAGGAGTTCTTTGGTTCGCGCAGAGGGTAAATGTTTAAATCGGTTATTCGTCCCGTAGACCTCTTTGGTAGCATAGCAGGTCGAATAGTAGCCCATAGTCCCGGCGGCGGCGTCAATCCGACGCTTAGGGCGTTACGCCCGTGAATGACCGATTGACCTCCACTGTGGGCGAAACATCATGCGGACCCAAAGAAACCCGGGCATTCAAATACCCTGGAACGTTTAGGTCCAAGATAGGCTCGTAGCCACCTGCTAAACTCCAGCCGATTCCTGTACATATTATGGCGTCCGAAACTCCAATCGTTCTAAGACTCCGCTTGATCCTGGCGGACCCAACTGCTATCGGGATGAGACTAAGCCATGCGAGTCGCACGCTTCCTAGCCACGGTGGGAGCGTGGCGTACGGCTCAGTAACATGTGGCTAACCTACCCTCAGGACTGGGACAACTTCGGGAAACTGAGGCTAATCCCGGATGGACGGAGAGGCCTGGAATGGTTCTCCGTTGGAAAGGCTCTGGAGGCATGCTCTCTAGAGTTGCCTGAGGATGGGGCCGCAGCC
>VBAY01000237.1 GCA_005883085.1 Candidatus Bathyarchaeota archaeon | reverse complement strand
GTGATAGGTTTCTAGCCGAAGTGCTCGTCCGTCTTTCAACGAAACGTGGTCGTCGGTGGTCCTTACGGTTGACAATTGAGTCGCAGGCTCTCTAGCGTGGTAGCGGCGTAAAAGAGTGTCTGTGACGGGTGAAATTTTCCCTTGAGGCAATGCATGGTTTATTCGGATCGATACAGTCGCCGCTTTCGGCCAGATCTCTCAATGCGGGTGTTGACACTGCAATGGCGCATCGCGCTTGCATTCCTGTCGATCTACACCATTTGGGGATCCACCTACTTCGCGATCCGATTCGCAATCGAAACATTCCCACCGTTCCTGATGGCGGCAGTTCGTTTTCTGATCGCAGGAGGAGTACTCTATGCTTGGACGCGTTTGAGAGGTGCCCCTAGTCCAACGCGCGCTAATTGGAAGGCCGCGACTATTGTCGGAGGATTATTGTTGCTCGGAGGCAACGGTGGGGTGACGAGGGCCGAGCTGGTGATTCCCTCCAGCTTGACTGCGGTATTGATCACGACAGTTCCCATCTGGATGGCTCTTGTAGAGCTGTTACGAAAGGACCGGATCGTCCCAACTCTGCACGTCGTTCTTGGCCTAGTCCTGGGCTTCGGGGGAGTAGTTTTGCTGGTGGGACCTGGCGACCTTGCTGGTAGTGGTGGATTGAACCCTCTTTGGACTGGGGTTCTGATACTCGCCTCGCTCTCATGGGCAATTGGTTCTGTCTACTCTCGAAAGGCATTGCTCCCGAAGACCCCGTTGCTAGGCAGCGGGATGGAGATGTTAGCCGGCGGGGCTCTCCTCCTCGTGGCGTCATTGATCTCCCTAGAATGGGTTGGTTTTCAGCCGAGTAACCTATCGGTCCTATCTCTTGTCTCATTCATCTATTTGATAGTATTCGGTTCCCTGATAGGCTTCTCATCCTATGTCTGGCTGCTAACAAAGACGACGACTGCCAGAGTCTCGACCTACGCGTACGTCAACCCGGTTGTGGCTGTCTTCCTCGGCTATTTCCTTGCTGGCGAACAATTGACCCTTCGGACCCTTCTCGCTTCTTCAGTCATAGTAATAGCAGTAGTTGTGATCACAACCTTCAAGTCAAGTCGGGCTGTTCCCTACGACGACTGAGCGACGAGCTGGTTCCTTGTTTCTCTAACAAGTCCTCAAAGGAGCCCCTTATACTCTTACCGAGAAATACGCGCCTATTATGAGCCACACTGTGAATGTTGAGATTCGAGAACTAACGCCCGACCTCCTTGACGACTACCTGAGGTTCTTTGATAAGGACGCTTTCACAGATTTTCCAGAATGGTCCGGTTGCTACTGCGGATTCTACGACACGTCCGGTGATGAGTGGGATGCTTCCGCCGAAGCTGGGCCCGCTCATCGGGCAGATCGGGTCGAACGAATCAGGTCAGGTAAAGCCCATGGCTTGCTAGCCATCGCAGATGGGAGAGTAGTTGGTTGGTGCAACGCCCAGCCACGGTCTAACTTCCTAAACATGCGGAGGTATGCTACCGCCATTGACGAACCGACTGAGCCGGTCGGCTCGATCATGTGCTTCCTCGTAGCGCCCGGTCATAGAGGAAAAGGTGTAGGCAGGGCGCTTCTGAATGCTGCTTGCGATAAGTTCCGTCGAGACAGGTTACAAATTGCGGAGGGTTATCCTACAACTAATCCCGTAAAGCGTGATTGGGAGATTCCCTGGGCCGAAGAGAACTACAAGGGATCCTTGAGCATGTATCTCAAAGCCGGCTTCAAGATTCATCGTCAGCTAGAACGTTTCGCAATTGTAAGAAAGCAACTCTGATCTTTACGGTTCTCCGATGGACTCGGCTCGATATATTTCCCACTCCCAGGATCTTGGGAGCGTCGTCATACTGACTGGGTAGAGGTCTACTCCATGGTCCAGGTTGACCCTTTGATCGGTTGGTGCACATTGGCGAGGTCTTTGATGAAGAGTTCGTAGAGATGTGGTTGTTCCGTGTGGATCGGGACGAGCGTCTTTGGACCGATCTTCGCGATCGTTTCTCGTAGCTCGGTGGGCATCATGTGTCCCGAGCTGTGAATCTGGTACATTGGTAGTCCGAAATGGTTTAGCCAGTTGACGAATCGTTCGTGGTCG